>NZ_WXWK01000154.1:0-29259 GCF_009904835.1 Vibrio sp. V33_P6A3T137
GATATATTAGGAATAACCCGACGAACCTTATATCGATGGATAGATGAAAGCCATAACACTTCCGTTCGATAGCTTATTGTAGCTTTAGATCAGACGCTTGAAGCAAGTTCACAACGACTACCGATAATCACACTGAATGCGCTAGAAATAGAGGACGTGGGGCTTAACTCATGATTGACTGCTAAGGCAAACTCTTTTCCTCTTCATTATACGTTTGTATTCGAAATAAAAAGCATCTAAAGTCTTACTCAGGAGGGAGGAACATTAAGCTGGCAATAAAAGGTCAAAATCTATTTCTTGGATACGCCGATCAACTGGCCTACGTGGAAAATATGGTGTTCCGAACTTTAAGAAGAAGTCGCATGGATTTAAGCCTGTGTAAGTATATTGAGGCTCTATAACAAATAGCTTGATAGGCTTTGCTGGACACTTTCCAAATGCCTCCCATTTAGTACAGTACGAGCAGTTGTACTTACTACTTTTTAGGAGCTTTTCAGAAAGAGAGCCTGGCTGATTTATACCAAACCTGACAAATTTAATGTCGCCTCTCTCTTTAATAAACCGGTGGCTTTGTTCTGGAAAGAATTTAGTGTAGTACTCATAGCTTTGGATTAAACATTCACGAGATACTGGCTTCCTTCTTCCATCTTGATAGTACCAATTATGAAATCCATCCCCAAGACTATGGTCATTTCTTCGCATGGTCGCCCAAAGGTGAAAATCAACCATAAAACAGGGCATTATGTGGCAATCAACACTGACACGATTTAACCTTTGAGTATGTTTTACACTTAAGTTAGTAAGCTCTCTTACATCTAATGGGCAACCAGACAAAACCTTAAGTAAGGTCAAAACCATAGTTTCTCTCTTCGACTTTTTTAGTTGGCAAAGGAGTCGACCATGTTTCAGGCATTGCAACCCTTGTAACCATTCCCATTTAAAATACCCAAATCCATACTCCTGGATTGCCTGTAATATGCATTCTGGACAAAAGCGAATCGCTATCGAGCCATCAGCGCTGATTTTAGGTATGTTACAGTCAAGAGGTTGGAAAATACTGTAGATTCTATCTAGGTAATCAACAGGGTTATCATATTTTCCTGCATATTTTAATGCTAGCCCAGAGTTCCTAAGAAAACGCAGCAACTCAACATCACGAGTTCTTGTCATTCTTTCAGGACAATTTTTCCTAAAACTAACGTTATTATACCAATCCCCCTCAGAGCTAAGAATACTAGAGAAGTCGATTTCACCATCGACAACTAAGTTACGGAAAATCCAGCTTTGGACAGACTCATCCTCAACATATCTAAGCTCAAACATACTAACTAATAAATGTAGTGGTCAACTAAAATTGGCCACGGTTTTAGAGTTTTCCCAATACAATCGTTCTGACTCATTGGGTGTCAAGCCACCGTTATACTGATGGGGCCTGAGCTGGCTGTAATATCCAATAATGTAGCGGATGATCTCTTGTTGAGCCTCTGCAAAGCTACGATAACCTACTGTTGGTACCCATTCCGTTTTCAAGCTTCTAAAGAAGCGCTCCAGCGGCGCATTATCCCAGCAATTTCCTCGGCGAGATAAACTTTGTTTTATTTGAAAACGCCACAGTAACTGACGATATTGACGACTCGTATAGTGACTGCCTTGATCACTGTGGAACATGACGCCTTTAGGCTTTCCACGAGACTCATAAGCCATCGAAAGCGCTTTGCCTGTTAATCGTGTATCAGGTGATACTGACATTGCCCAACCAATCACTTTTCGAGCAAAAAGGTCGATGACTACCGCTAAATACATCCAACGATTTCCCGTCCAAATATAGGTCACGTCACCCACCCAGACTTCATTTGGTGCCGTGACAGCAAACTGACGATCTAAGTGATTCGGGATTTCAATATGCTCTTGTGAGGCTTTACGGTAACGATGTTTTGGTACTTGGCAACTCACTAATCCCAGCATTTTCATTAGCTTTGTTGCTCGGTAACGACTCAGACTCACGCCTTGGTTTGTTACAATATCGGCAATGGTTCTTGCTCCCGCAGAACCATTGCTTGCCGCATAAGCTTCGCTAATCAAACTGCGAAGTTTTACGGTTTCCGCCTTTATTTCTGTTGGCCGTTTCAGCCAATAGTTATAACTGCTTCGATGAACATTGAAGACTTCGCATAATGTTTTTATGCTGTGGCTCTGCTTGAGTTTCTTGATCATCAAGAATTGTTCAGTGAGTCCGACATCAAGAGAGCCGTGGCTTTTTTTAATATTTCATTATGCTCTTCAAGACGAGCTAGCTTCTTTTTTAATTCACGAATTTCAATTTGCTCAGGTGTGATTGGTGACGCTTTAGGTGCTTTCCCTTGGCGCTCTTGTTTTAATTGGCGAACCCACTTATCCATCGTAGATTTACCTACATTCATGGCTTGAGCCGCTTCAGTCACCGAGTAGTTTTGATCGAGCACTAACTGTGCCGCTTCCAGTTTGAATTCGGCACTAAATAGCCGTCTTGTACGTTTTGTCATAATGTCACCTATTAACTTATGAGATGATGATATCACCTCTAACTAAGTGACCAAATTCACCATACCACTACAACCCTTAGATTTTACATCCTGAATCCTAAGCCAAGGTTTATAGTTAGCATCTTGGCCTATACCGTATTTGTTCTTTAAGTGCCGTTGATAATCATCCAACGATTCAATTTTTCGACCATGTCCCATGTTAAATCCAATAAAGCTCACTTAAGCTAATCATAGTAAGCAGAGCCACTACGGGCAAACTTTATTGTCTCTTCACAGTACTACACCCATTGACCCGCAACATAGCCGCTTGACCAAGCCCATTGGAAATTATACCCACCGAGCCAGCCCGTCACGTCCATCACTTCACCGACAAAAAATAAACCGGGTACGGTTTTGCATTCCATGGTTTTAGAAGACAGCCAGTCGGTATCCACGCCACCTAAGGTCACTTCCGCGGTGCGATAACCTTCCGTTCCGTTAGGGATAATTTGCCACTCTTGCAAGGCTTGCGCCGTTTGTTTCAGCACAGTAGGGGTTAGCTGTTTCATCGGTTTATCGACCAATAAACCACGCTCAATAAGTACTTCAACCAAACGCTTAGGCAATAAGCGCGACAAGGTCGTTTTTAACGTTTGATTAGGGTGCTGTTCACGAGCCTCGGCTAAGGCATGATCCACATCCACATTGGGCAATAAGTTAATGCTCAGGGCTTGGCCTGGCTGCCAATAAGATGAAATTTGCAGCACCGCAGGCCCTGATAGGCCGCGATGAGTAAATAATAATGCTTCTTTAAAACTGGTGCCACAGCGGGCGAGGATCTCAACCGGCAGCGCAATTCCTGACAGCTCAGCCAAGGCCTCTTTATCGGCAACATGCAGAGTAAATGGCACCAAACCCGCACAGGTTGGCAATACAGGAATCGCAAATTGCTCCGCCACTTTATAGCCAAACGGCGTTGCCCCTAATTTAGGCATTGACAATCCTCCAGTGGCAATCACCAGCGATTGACACTGCCAAGTGCCTTGTGAGGTTTGCAGTACAAAGCCGTCCGCGGTTTGACTAATGGTTTGGATATCAACTTGATAGCGCTGCTTCAGCGTTGGCTGATCGCACTCGGTCAGTAATAGGTTAACAATCTCTTTCGCTGAATCGACACAAAACAGCTGGCCATGTTCACGCTCTTCAAACGCAATACCGTGTTTACTGACCAGTGAGATAAAATCCCAGTTGCTGTACTGGGATAACGCTGATTTTACGAAATGTGGATTACGGCACAAGTAGTTCGCTGCCGAGACATCGTAATTGGTAAAATTACATCGCCCGCCACCGGAAATTAAAATTTTCCGGCCCGGTTTTTTGGCGTGATCCATCACTAATACTTGACGACCACGCTGCGCCGCTTGCGCCGCACACATTAACCCTGCGGCACCAGCACCAATGACAATCACGTCTACTTGTTCACTCATCCACTACTCTCACGGGAATAAAAAAAGGATGTGCGACCAGCACATCCTTACTAGGGTGACTATTCTAACGATAAACGTCTGGCTTGCCAATCCATCCCCTTAGAGAACAAAAGCCGCCAATGAGGTCACCATAACTAAAGCGCAGCACAATACAAAGAGCTCTCTTACTCGGGAACATTTTCCGGTAAAGACGGGATCATGATGGTGGTGATACTCTTTGCTCTTCAGGTAATGATACAAACGTACTTGCTTGGTCACGTTACCTTGAGTGCTAAAGAATCCTCGTCCATCCACTTGTTGGTACAACAATGGATGAGCTTCACGCATGATATAAATGAGCGAACGTAACGCGGTTAAGTATCTAGCGATATTAATGCCCGTCACTATCATGAGCCCAAGTAAAATAGTATCTCCACTGATCATCTTTCCTCCCTACATCTCATGTAAGCATGCCCAGAAAAAAAGACGACCACTTGCGCTTCAGTTTTTCTTTTTGCTGAGGTTACTCAGCAGGGGCACCCATTACCGACGATGAGCTTGCTTTGGCTAATGCTGCTAGATCTTTATCGATAAAGAACAACGCTTTTCCATCTTCGCCGACCAGTTCTAGCTTGTCTAAAATCCCTTTAAACAACTTCTCTTCTTCATGTTGCTCCGCCACATACCACTGAAGGAAGTTAAACGTTGAGTAATCTTGTGCGGTAAACGCAACATGAGCCAGTTTGTTGATCTTTTGGGTAATCATCTGTTCGTGTTCATAAGTTTCACGAAACACTTCCCCTAAGCTGGCAAAATCATGTTTCGGTGCAGCAATCGCACCAAGGATTGGCATTGCGCCAGTTTCACTCACGTAAGTGAACAGACGCTGCATGTGCTGCATTTCTTCTACGGCATGAACCCGTAAAAATTCAGCAGCACCTTCAAATCCTTTGTCTTCACACCAAGCACTCATTTGTAAGTATAGATTGGATGAAAAAAATTCGAGATTAATTTGCTCATTCAAATGATCAATCATGGCAGGTGAAAGCATCGATGACTCCTAATGGTTTGGTCTATGACTCTGAACACTATACCATGATCCCGCTTTATTGCGCTTTTACCATTACGAGTGACGATAGATATGAGATCACTTTAGCAAAAATGTCTTGCTCAAAGTGCTAACCTAATCATGTCATCAGCAAGGAGAGAGCATAATGAGTTATCAACATATTTTGGTTGCGGTCGATCTGTCGGAAGACAGCAAACTCTTGATCGATAAAGCCGTCGCACTGGCCAAGCCGCTGAATGCGGAGATCTCTTTTATTCATATCGATGTCAATTATGCTGAACTGTATACGGGATTGATTGATATTAACTTAGCGGAAACCCAGCACCACTCGATGGAAACAGCACAAAAACAGTTACAAGAATTGGCCACTTACGCCAATTACCCGATTAAGCACACCTTAGTCGGCAGTGGCGATTTGAGTAATGAGCTGTGTGATACCATTGGCGAGTTCAATATTGATCTCGTGGTGTGTGGCCATCATCAAGACTTCTGGAGTAAGATCCTTTCCTCCACTCGTCAGCTGATCAACTGCTCACCTGTGGACATGTTGGTAGTACCACTCAACGACTGACGAGCCTTAAAAACTCAGCTACACTGCAGACACGTTTTATCCATGATTACATCTTATGCTTTACTTATCTGCGGTGACCCTACTTTGGGCCTTCTCATTCAGCTTGATTGGCGTTTATCTTGCCGGTCAAGTTGATGCTTGGTTTTCCGTTTGGATGCGAGTGGCCCTTGCTAGTCTTGTTTTTTTACCTTTCTTAAAAATCAAACAGGTACCATGGCCTCTGATCGCTAAGTTAATGGCGATTGGTGGCATTCAGTTAGGTTTAATGTACTGCTTTTATTACCAGTCCTTTTTGTTACTTTCTGTCCCTGAAGTACTGCTGTTTACCATCTTTACGCCGATTTATGTCACGCTCATTTATGACGGGTTGAAAGGACGCTTCTCTCCTTGGTATTTATTAACCGCCGCGATTGCCGTGCTCGGTACAGCATTTATTCAATTCTCAGGGATCAATGAACATTTTTTAAGTGGCTTTTTAGTCGTGCAAGGGGCCAACCTCTGTTTTGCACTGGGCCAAGTTGGCTATAAATATGTCATGGAAAAAGAGCCCGTTCAGTTATCACAACATACCGTATTTGGTTATTTTTATCTCGGCGCGTTAGTGGTAGCGAGCGTGGCTTTCTTACTCTTAGGAAATACGGAGAAACTCCCCACCAACACATTGCAATGGAGTATCCTAATTTATCTTGGTCTTATCGCTTCAGGGCTTGGCTATTTTGCTTGGAACAAGGGCGCTTGTCTGGTGAATGCGGGGGCATTAGCGATCATGAATAACGCGTTAGTACCAGCAGGATTAGTGGTGAATATCGTGATTTGGAACCGAGAGGCGGATCTGTTGCGCTTATCGGTGGGCGGCGCGATTATTTTGTTGTCATTGTGGGTGAACGAAACTTGGGTGAAACGTCGAGTCGCGACACAATATGCGACCACTCTCAGCAAATAAACCGCAAAAAGCGCAGAACGAACCAGTCAGTCTGCGCTAATCAATACGGCGGAAAACCTGCCCGATAGAAGATTTAATGAACTTGAGCCAACTGAAGTACCGGATTAGCAGGATGAACCGGCAACTGAGCAAATTTTGCGTTTATGGCATGTTGTTTTTTGAGTAATTTACGCTGCTTTTTTAATACTTTGGCTAATTTTTTCTGATACTTCTTCTGCTTTTTCAGCGTTTTTTTATTCGGTGTTAAAACCGTATTTTCAACCTGACCGGATACCGACGCCGCTACGGTTTGACTCTGCTTAACCGTTTTTAGTAATGGCTGTGGCTTGCACAAAGCCCCTTTTTCAGCAGAGCTACGAGCGCACGAACCACAAACGTAATTGGTTTGCGCCACTAAACGATGAATGTCTCCTAGTGAAGCACGAATATCATGACGATTTAATTTACATAAGCGCTTTACCATAAGAAACACAACTCCGACTAATAATGCTAATAATTCGCAGTTAGATATACCGCGAACCATTGACGAAGGCAAGGCGATTTTTTCTCCAATCTACCGATTATTTGCTTGCATGGCGGCAAGTACATAAACATCAAAGCGATTTTTTTTGGTTTCAATCGCCATACTCGGTTTTTGTTCCGCTAACCAAGGAGCGTAATCCGGCCGTTTGACCACTACCCGCTGACTGGCTAATTGCAATGCGGGAGCCAGTAGCCCATCAGCATCATGATCCGCGCCAACCAGAGATTGAAAAACTCGCATCTCTTTTTTAACGAGTGCGGTTTTTTTCTTATGTTCTGGATGTGGATACATAGGATCGAGATACACCACATCCGGTTGCTCAAACTGACTGTCGAGAGCTAAATGCTGCAAAGCCGCATGACTCGATGCATGGAGCAGCGTTACCCGCTGACTGACCCACGGACCAATTTCATGGTCTTGTTTGGCGCGGGCTAACCCATCGTCAAGCAAAGCCGCCACCACAGGATGACGCTCGACCATTTGTACTCGACAACCTAATGAAGCGAGAACGAACGCATCTCGACCTAAACCAGCGGTTGCATCTAATATCGTCGGGACCATACCTTTATTTAAGCCAACCGCTTTGGCTATCGACTGCCCTTTACCGCCACCAAATTTGCGTCGATGAGCGACAGCACCGGTTACCCAATCGACGTAGATCGCGCCCAACTTTGGCTCATCCGTTTTACGTAGCTCTAAACGCTGCTCGGTCAACACCAAGGCAAAGACACTTTCGTTACTATGGGTCAGTTGCCAGCGCTGCGTCAGTTGCTCAAGCTCTGACGAGCGCTGTGGGGCTTCACATATCAGTTGTAGCTGCAAAGGGTCACTCCAGAGAGAAAAAACAGCGCTCAGTGTAGCGAATTTTCAACGGAACCGCGATATTTTCACAAGTCCGCTCGTTCCGCTTAAAGCGTTGAATCAAACCACAGTTGGCAGCAACGGTAAATAATGCTATATCCAACAGAGCTGATGCTGTAGGCCAACCTATTTAGCTCATACAATAAGTCGGATAATCATAGCGCTACCGCTTCAACCCAAAGGGTCTATCAACGGCAGATGGCCCATCGCCTAACGCTGAATTTAGGAATGGATATGCAAACCGCTTCAACAAAATTAGATGATTTAGATCGCGCCATTTTAAAAATTTTAATGGATGACGCACGCACCCCTTACGCTGAGATGGCCAAACAATTTTCGGTCAGTCCCGCCACGATTCATGTGCGAATCGAGAAAATGAAAGCGGCCGAGGTTATCCAAGGCACTGAAGTAGTAGTCAATACCAAAAAACTCGGTTACGACGTGTGTTGTTTCATTGGCATTAATCTTAACGCTGCTCGTGATTATCACTCTGCGCTGGCTAAGTTGAATGCGTTAGAAGAAGTGGTTGAAGCTTACTACACGACGGGCGCTTACAATATTTTTGTCAAATTAATGTGTAAATCGATTGAAGAGCTACAGTATGTATTGATCGATAAGCTACAAGCGATTGATGAAGTGCAATCGACCGAAACCTTAATCTCGTTGCAAAACCCGATTAATCGCAACGTCAATCCTTAAAACGCAATCACCCCAACCTGAACGATTGGGGTGATTGATGATAAACGGTGCTGATGTTTATTTATTGAGGTAGTTCAACAGATCTTGCGCAGAAATGCCTTGCTCAGAAAGTTGCTTGGCCAGCAATTCCACTTGCTCTCCCTTGCGAGCCTCAATGACCTGTTCAAATTGATAAACCAAGTCACGCAATACAGGAACCGGTACTTGCTTAGCTGCACTACGAATACGTTCACTACTTTGGTTACCCAGTTCATTGAGCAACTTGCCAAACATCACTTTTTCCGGTGATTCATCCAGCTGTTCCCAAATGCGAGCCATTTCATAAGTGGTCATTGACATCGTATCGTATTCCAAAAATATCGTTCAAAAGTAAGAGTGAACAATATACACATCTTCCACCCTTTAGAAAATAGCTAACCCGTCTATTTTCAGGCCAAACATGGCATGTTCTGAGCGCCTATGTTTTAGCGTACCCGATAACTATTAAGAATTGAGCGCCCATTGATGCCAACGACGACCAACTTTTGAAAACAAAATGATCAGTGCCGGAGCCACCAACCACATATGCAAAGCTATCAAGATTTGTGGTTCAAAACTTAAACGCTGTAGTGTACCAACCAGTAAACCTGAACCACTCATTTGGAATAATCCTAATAAAGCGGCTGCGGTACCCGCTCGGTCACCAAACGGAGCTAACGCTTTTCCTGCTGCTGCACCGAGAATCCATGCAAAGCCTATTGATGAAATAAAGATTGGCAACATAAATGCTAATGCAGTGGCAACCTCAGCTAACATCACCATCACGCTACCACCCACCAGCAGGGCGATAATTCCCAACACCAACGTGCGATGCGTACCAACCCGATCCATCACTTTCGGAGCCGACAAACAAGCGATAATATTCACTAACGCGTTAATTCCAAACCAAAAAGTAAACTGGTTCATACTCAGGCCTAAACGATCCATCAGTATTAAAGGCGCAGAAACGACATAAGCAAGGATAACAGCCATCGCTAACATACATAACGACGCATGAAACAAAAACGAAGGGGTTTTTAATACTGACCAGTAACGAGACCAAGCAAAGTAAGCTTGCTTTTCAGTCGTGGGGTTGGTTTCTTTCATACTAAACAGGATCAGCAACCCAATCGTCATCGCAAAACCCGCCATGAAACTAAAATTAGCGCGCCAGCCGAATTGCTGGGTTAACCAACTGCCCAAAATAGGCGCCAGTGCCGGAATAAAACAGATCGCACCATTTAAGTAGCTGATCATTTTTCCACTGCGTTCTGGGCCAAAAAGATCGCGAACTGTTGCAAAGGCTGCTACCGATGTCGCGCACGCACCTAAGCCTTGTAACAACCGAGCAATCAGCATCCATTCAATACTTTGTGCACTCCACGCCAATAAAGCGCTCAAGGTATAAATGCTGATTCCAACTAATGCAACAGTTCGACGTCCATATTTATCTGCGAGGGGGCCAGCGAACAGTTGTCCGACGCCCATCGCAAATAAAAACCAAGTGATCGTATCTTGTGCTAATGCATGTTCCACGTGAAACGTTTGGGCAATTTTCGGTAAAGCAGGTAAATAAATATCAATCGCCAAAGGGCTAAACAGCACTAACAGTGTCAGTAGCACCATTTGCAAGCGACTTGGTGTCGGTAAAGCAGTCACGTTCACGGAAGTATTCCACATCAATAAGGGTATAAATTAAGAGGTACTTATCATAACGGCAAACAGATATGAATAGAAATGGCGTATAATCATCACCATTATTCCAAAATGGAAAAACAGATGAAGATTGAAAGCTTAGCGCGCCTCGACCTCAATTTATTGGTTTGTTTAAAAGTATTGATCGAAGAGCTCAGCGTGACCCGTACTGCAAGTCGACTCTGTCTTAGTCAATCGGCAGTCAGTAAATCACTGGCCAAATTGCGTATTCAATTTGATGATCCGCTGTTTATTCGTCACTCATATGGATTAAAACCCACACCTAAAGCCTTATTTCTTAAACCTAAATTGGATATTTTGGTCAATCAGTTAGAGTTAATTAACCAGCCGGAAGTGTTTGATCCCCAATCGAGTGAATATCGCTTTCACATTGCGGCGGTAGAAAGTGTGTACTCGCTAATTCTGCCCCACTTCTTACCGGCTATTTTTAGTCAGGGACCGAAACTGAATATCAGTACTCATGCGTGGAGCGATCAAACCTTCAAAAAATTACAACTCGGCGAATTAGATTTAGGGATCACAGGCAAAGACATTGATATTAATGATGCACGTCTAACCATGCTGCCTCCGAAAGACATTTGTGAGCAGGAAGTTTTTCGCGATACCCAGATGTGTGCCGTTCGCCAAGATCATCCGGTATTGCAACGTACATGGAATTTGGATAGTTACCTCTCTTTACGCCACGTTCAAGTGCGTTGTGATGGCAACGATCGTTGGTTACTCGACTATCGACTCGCTGATGTCGGCTTAGCACGAGACATTGCTATCACAGTACCCGATTTTAATAGTGCTGCTAGCTTATGCACTTATACTGACTTTGTGTTTACCGCCCCGCGACACTTTACTTACATGATTGCTCGGCAGATGAATCTGGTGGTCCTCCCCATCCCATTAGAATTTCCACCGATGGCTTACACACTCT
Source organism: Vibrio sp. V33_P6A3T137 (assembly GCF_009904835.1). Taxonomy (NCBI): domain Bacteria; kingdom Pseudomonadati; phylum Pseudomonadota; class Gammaproteobacteria; order Vibrionales; family Vibrionaceae; genus Vibrio; species Vibrio sp. V33_P6A3T137. The sequence continues at coordinate 11,290 of NZ_WXWK01000154.1, forward strand.
TTTGGCACCGTGATCGAGAAGACGACCCTGCGCTCAGTTGGTTACGACAAATTATCGACAGCAAAACGACCCATCTTCGCCAACACGGCTATGGTGCTGAATAGCGAGCGGAGATAAGTTCAGAAAGCGAACCAATTAAGGCTTACCTAATGAGCGAAATCAGACAGATTTGCACCCCTATAGCAAAAGAGGTAGCTTATATTATCTCTGGCTTTCACTCGCCATGAGCCTTTATCAAGGACCGTTAACAAGGATTACCCTCATGTCACACCCCATTGCTCAACGTATTACTGAACTGCGCCATTGGCTGATTCAACAAGGCTTAGATGCCCTGATTGTCCCTCACGAAGATGAGTATCTCGGTGAATACGTACCGATTCAAAACGAACGCTTAGAGTGGGTTACTGGCTTTACTGGCTCGGCCGGTGCCGCCGTGATCACACACGATAATGCCGCTATCTTCGCCGATGGCCGCTATACAGTGCAGGTACCTAAGCAAGTACCTGGCGACATTTTTCAATATCGCCATTTAATTGAAGAGCCTTATTTGCAATGGATAACCGAGCAGCTACCAAAAGGCAGTAAAATCGGTTATGACCCAAGAATGCATCGAGCAAGCTGGTTAACCAGCGCTCAACAACGGTTAGCTGGTGAATACTCACTGGTGGCGATAACCGAAAACCCGATTGATTGCTTGTGGCATGATCGCCCTGCACCAGTGACCTCGGCCATGCGCTTAATGGCGGTGGACCAAGTAGGGATAGATTGCCAGACAAAGCGCGAAACCATTGCTAATCTATTACAGGCTAAAAAAGCCGACTGCGCGATACTCACTGAGCTGGACTCTATTTGCTGGCTATTAAATATTCGTGGACTCGATGTGGCTCGCCTGCCGGTTTTGCTCTCACACGCGATCATTCATGCTGATGCGAGCGTTGATTTTTTCTTCGACCCAGCACGTTTAGTGAACGGCTTTAATCAACACGTCGGTGCAGGCGTACGTGTCCATCATCCTGAACAGTTACAAACTCAATTAGAGCAGCTTACTGATCGCCAAGTGATGATCGACCCGAATACCAGTAATGCTTGGTTTACGCTGGTATTACAAAATGCTGGCGCCAAGCTGATCAATGATAGCGATCCATGCTTACTGCCTAAGGCAGCCAAAAACCCAACGGAAGTGGCAGGAATGAAAGCCTGTCATATCCGAGATGGGGTGGCGATGAGTAAATTTCTTGCTTGGCTAGACAATGAGGTTGCTGCTGGCCGTCTTTATAATGAAGCCCAGTTAGCCGACCAACTTTACGCTTTCCGCGTGCAAGACCCAACACTGGCCGATCTTAGTTTTGATACGATTTCTGCCGCTGGCAGCAACGCAGCAATGTGTCACTACAACCACCTCAATCAGCCGCAGCCAGGTGAACTTAGCTTAAATAGCTTGTACTTAGTCGATTCAGGCGGTCAATATCTCGACGGTACTACCGATATTACCCGTACCGTTGCGATCGGTCAGCCAAGCGCGGAAATGAAACACCAATTTACGCTCGTGCTTAAAGGGCATATCGCCTTAGCTCAAGCTCGTTTTCCAGCCGGGACTTGCGGTCATCAACTAGATGCGCTTGCACGCCAGTATTTATGGGCCGAAGGCTACGATTACGATCACGGTACAGGCCATGGTGTGGGGCATTTTCTTAATGTTCATGAAGGGCCACAACGGATCAGTAAAGTCCATAACCCCGTCGCTTTACGTCCCGGCATGGTGTTGTCTAACGAACCTGGTTATTACCGAGCTGACGAGTTTGGCATTCGAATTGAAAACCTTGAGTTAGTGGTTGAAGTCTCAACTCAAGGAGATAAAAACATGCTGGGCTTTGAAGCGCTGACTCGTTGCCCAATCGATACCCGGGTGATTGATTTTAGTTTGTTAACCGAGCATGAAATTGCTTGGCTTAATCACTACCACCAGAAGGTGTGGCGTGACATTAGCCCATTGGTCGACGGTGATGTCAAACTCTGGTTAGAAAAAGCTACTCAGACGGTAACTCCTCATTAAAAGCTGTTCTAACAATAGGCTATTGTTTTAAGTAAACAGGCATCATTTGAACCCTTTGTTTGCTGTTTAACTCCCTACCTATACTTTGATTTCAATCCCTTAACATTTTGGTTAAGGGATTTTTTCCACCCCTAACTTTAACCACCTAGCCCACCAACCCATTCAAATTACCTCTAATCATTAATAAAAATTAATAAAAATTAAACTAAACACAAATAGTTGAATTTAAAAGATAAAATATAAAAACCTAACAACAATATCGCCTATAACCAAAAATAATCATTTGAGATCTAATGATTAGTTGAGTAAAGTTATCGTTAACTAATCGTTCAATTAAAAATAACAAGGAGTGTTAATGCCTAAGGTTGGGATGCCTGATATACGAAAACCACAACTCGTACGGGCCACCATGACGGTGATTGAACAGGTTGGATTACACGCTGCTAGCATTGCCTTAATCAGCCGCCAAGCTGGGGTATCAACTGGCATCATTAATCATTATTTTGGTGGCAAGCACGGTTTATTGGAAGAAACCATGCGCGTTATCCTTCGTGAGCACTCACTCACTGTGATGAATGCGTTAAGCAAACTCGAAAAGGACGCTCATCAAGCGCGGATTAATGCCATTGTGCAAGCCAATTTCGCCGGCTTTCAAACCCAAAGTCACGTGGTCAAAACTTGGTTAGCCTTCTGGTCATATTCGATGCATGACCCACAACTCAACCGTTTACAACGGGTGAATGAAAAACGGCTAATTTCTCATTTATACATCGAACTCAAAGCATTACTCCCCAAAGCTCATGCCCAACGAGTTGCGCAGGGCATCGCCGCTCTAATCGATGGTTTCTGGCTTCGTGGTGCGCTTAATCCCAACGGTATTAATGTCGACCAAGCCCTGATTTTAATTAACGATTACTTACAACAACAACTCGCTCAACAAGCAGTACTTACTGAATAGGTCTTTATATGGAAATCGCTTCGCTTTATATCGATGGCGCACAGCGCTTCGCGTCATCTGGAGAAACTTTTACCAGCTACAACCCGGCAAACGGAGAGCCGCTGGCCGTTCTAGGTCAGGCTAGCACCAGCGATGTGCAAGCGGCGATTGACTCCGCTCAACGAGGATTTGCGATTTGGTCAGCCATGACCGCGACCGAACGTAGTCGAATTTTGTTAAAAGCGGTCGCGATACTTCGTGAGCGTAATGATGAGTTAGCCAAACTCGAAGTCCAAGACACCGGCAAACCGATTCAAGAAGCACTCGCGGTTGATATCACCACAGGTGCCGATGTGATCGAGTACTTTGCTGGACTAGCTCCGAGCCTACAAGGTGAGCAGCAACCACTCTCAAACAGCCAATTCTTTTATACTCGTAAAGAACCACTGGGTATTTGTGCTGGGATTGGCGCCTGGAACTATCCTATCCAAATTGCGATGTGGAAATCAGCCCCCGCTTTAGCAGCGGGTAATGCCATGATTTTTAAACCATCAGAAGAAACGCCGCTCAGCGTACTCAAACTGGCAGAAATTTTTACACAAGCCGGTTTACCGGATGGCGTGTTCAACGTAGTGCAAGGAGATGCCCGAGTAGGACAAATGCTCACCGCTCACCCTGAGATAGCAAAAGTGTCTTTCACTGGGGAAAGTGGAACCGGTAAAGCGGTGATGGCAGATAGCGCGAAAACGTTAAAATCAGTGACCATGGAGCTGGGCGGTAAATCCCCCTTGATCATTTTTGATGATGCTAAGCTCGACCAAGCCGTATCTGCGGCGATGACCGCTAATTTCTATACCCAAGGCGAAGTGTGTACTCACGGTACTCGGGTATTTGTTCATCAATCCATTTATCCAGCATTTATTGAACAACTCAAAGCGCGCACGGAAGCTCTGGTTGTTGGCGATCCGATGGATCCAAATACTCAAGTAGGTTCGCTGATCTCTCAACAACATTTTGACAAAGTGCTGTCAGCGATAGATAGCGCCAAACAAAGTGGAGCTACCCTGCTCACCGGCGGAAAAGCGGTCACGGAAGGTTCATGCGCTAAGGGTTACTTTGTTGCTCCCACAGTGTTTGTCGATTGTGACGATGAAATGGCCTTTGTCCAACAAGAGATCTTTGGCCCAGTAATGGCGGTGCTGAGCTTTACGGATGAACAAGAAGTCATTCAACGTGCCAACAATACAGACTATGGCTTAGCCGCTGGGGTGTTTACCCAAAACCTAGCGCGTGCTCATCGTGTTATCCACCAGCTACAAGCCGGTATTTGCTGGATCAATACATGGGGTGACTCTCCAGCGCAAATGCCTGTCGGTGGTTACAAACTATCGGGAGTGGGAAGAGAAAATGGTATCGAAACCTTAGCTCACTATACCCAAACCAAAAGTGTGTTAATCGAACTCGATGACTTCGTCGGCCCTTATGCTTAAGGAGTGATCATGAAACAGCATTATGACTATATTATTATCGGTGCCGGCTCGGCCGGCTGTGTGTTAGCGGATCGATTAAGTGAACATCCTGATAACTCGGTGTTATTACTTGAAGCCGGTGGCAGTGATAAAAGCATTTTTATCCAAATGCCTACCGCCCTGTCTTACCCGATGAACAGCGCCAAATACGCTTGGCAATTTGAATCTCTCGCCGAACCCGGACTCGATGGCCGACAATTACATTGTCCACGTGGCAAAGTCTTAGGGGGCAGCTCTTCCATCAACGGCATGGTTTATGTTAGAGGTCATGCTTGTGACTTTGATGAATGGCAACAGCAGGGTGCACAAGGCTGGGATTACGCCTCATGTTTACCCTACTTCAAACGTGCCGAATCATGGAGTCAAGGAGCGGATACCTATCGAGGTGGTGACGGTCCAGTTGCAACCTGTAACGGTAATGAGATGACGCTCAACCCACTTTACCAAGCCTTCATCGATGCTGGCGAACAAGCCGGCTACCCGAAGACTAAAGACTACAATGGCTATCAGCAAGAAGGCTTTGGGCCAATGCACATGACGGTTAATAACGGAGTGCGCGCTTCAACCTCCAATGCCTATTTAAAACGTGCTTTAGCTCGACCTAACTTAACCCTGCTTAAAGGCGTACTGACGCGTAAAGTGCTGCTCAAAGATAAACGCGCGATTGGCGTCGAATTTGAAAAAGGCGGCCAAACCCAAGTGGTGTTTGCTAATCAAGAGGTCATTTCCAGCGCTGGTTCGATTGGCTCCGTACAGTTACTGCAATTATCAGGGATTGGCCCTCGTGATGTATTAGAGAGTGCTGGCATTGAGGTGCAACACCAACTACCCGGCGTGGGTGAAAACTTGCAAGATCACCTCGAAGTCTACTTCCAATATCGCTGCCAACAACCAATCACGTTAAACAGCAAGCTCGGTTTAATCAGTAAAGGGATGATCGGCACCCAGTGGATCTTAACCAAACAAGGCCTAGGAGCAACCAACCATTTTGAATCTTGTGGCTTTATTCGCTCACGTGCCGGACTAAAATGGCCAAACATTCAATACCACTTTTTACCAGCTGCCATGCGATATGATGGCCAAACCGCGTTTGATGGTCATGGTTTTCAAGTGCATGTTGGTCCTAATAAACCGCACAGTCGCGGCCGGGTTTGGATTCGCTCCAGCGATCCAAAGCAAAAGCCAGCGATTCTGTTCCGTTATTTATCACACCAACAAGATATTCAAGATTGGCGAGATTGCATTCGCTTAACCCGTGAGTTACTCGCGCAGCCCGCATTAGATGACTATCGTGGTGAAGAGATTCAACCCGGTTTATCAATTAGCAGCGATGAAGCGATTGATAATTGGGTTAAACAAAATGTTGAGAGTGCCTATCACCCCTCTTGTAGCTGCAAAATGGGCTCAGCTGACGATGCCATGGCTGTAGTGGATAACCAGTGCCGAGTGTTTGGTATTCAAGGGCTAAGAGTTGTCGATTCCTCGATCTTCCCCACCATACCGAACGGTAATTTGAATGCTCCGACAATCATGGTTGCCGAACGTGCCGCTGATATGATCCTCAATAAATCGCTGTTACCTGCTGAATCCGCGCCTGTGTGGATTGCAGACAGTTGGCATAATAAACAGCGTAGCCGAGCAGCCATTCGACCAATGGAACGCTCAACTTCTCAGGAAAATAGTTCAATGACAAGGAAACATTATGCTTAAAATGACCACCTATCTCTCCGTCGCTGCATTATCATTCAATGCTTATGCTAACCAATGTCAAACGGTTCGCTTCGCCGATGTCGGCTGGACAGATATTACCGCCACCACCGCCGTAGCAAGTGAAATCCTGCAAGGACTCGGTTATCAGACTCGCACTCAATTACTCTCCGTACCCGTGACCTACTCTTCGATGGCTAATGGAGATATTGACGTATTCCTTGGCAACTGGATGCCAACCATGGAAGCCGACATCGCCCGTTACCGTGAAGCAGGGACCGTTGAAACCGTACGTGCTAACCTAGAAGGCGCAAAGTATACCCTAGCCGTCCCTCAGTATGTCTATGATGCAGGTATTACCTCTTTTGCCGATCTCGCCAAACACAGTGATAAATTCCGTAATCGAATCCTTGGCTTAGAGCCTGGCAATGACGGCAACCGCACCTTGCTGTCTATGATTGAAGATGACGCCTATGGCCTCGGTGAGTTTTCGATTGTTGAATCGAGCGAAGCGGGCATGCTCTCACAAATTCAACGCTCTGTACGTCGTCAACAATGGGTGGCTTTTCTTGGCTGGGAACCACATCCAATGAATACTATGGTTGATATGGTTTATTTAAGTGGTGGTGATGATTACTTTGGTCCTAATTACGGTGGCGCTAGTGTTCACACTAACGTGCGTCAAAACTACCTTAATGAATGTGAAAACGTTGGTAATTTCTTAACTAACCTCGTCTTTAGCTTAGAAAGTGAGAATGAGTTAATGGATGCTATCCTCAACCAAAATCAATCCCCTGAACAAGCGGCTCAGCAATGGCTACAAGCGAATCCTGAAACGCTAAGCCGCTGGCTCAACAATGTAACCACCATTGACGGCCAACCAGCTCTTGCCGCTGTAAACCTATATTTATCTCGCTAATTTTTACCCCTCGCGTGGCGATAGCTTCACCGGCCATCGCCAAGTGAATAAGGAACTATGCTTATGATTACTGAACACAAAATTCCTCTCGGACAATGGATGGAGTCGTTTGTTGACTGGCTGACTATTCATGGAGAACGATTTTTTGATGTGATCGCTTTTGTATTAGAAAGTAGTATTTTATTGTTAATTGATCTATTTAAAGCCATGCCACCAGCCGCTCCCATTTTGATCACGGCCGCTTTGGCTTGGTGGCTACATCGCAGCTTCTCTCTGGTCATTTTCATCATTGCTTCATTACTACTGATTCTTAACCTTGGCTACTGGCAAGAAATGCTGGAAACCTTTGTTTTGGTGTTTGCCGCAACAACGATTTCCGTATTAATTGGCGTACCAATTGGTATTATGGCTGCTCATCGAGCTTGGCTATACACCCTATTGAGACCGATTCTTGATTTGATGCAAACCGTACCAACGTTTGTCTACCTGATCCCGACCCTAGTTTTATTCGGTCTTGGCATTGTTCCGGGGCTGATCTCAACGATTATTTTTGCCATTGCCGCCCCGATTCGTCTGACCTATTTAGGGGTAACACGAGTTCCAGAAGAGCTGCTTGAAGCAGGGAAAGCTTTTGGCGCTAGCAAAATGAAGCTGTTGTTTAAAGTCGAACTTCCCGCCGCTTTACCCAGTATCATGGCCGGTATCACCCAATGTATTATGCTTTCGCTCTCAATGGTGGTCATCGCAGCCTTAGTCGGTGCCGATGGTCTTGGTAAACCCGTCATTCGCGCCCTCAATACGGTTAATATTTCCCAAGGCTTTGAAGCCGGTCTCGCCATTGTATTGGTTGCCATCATTCTTGACCGTTTATGTAAAACGCCGCAACGTAAGGAAAACAGCTAATGAATGCGATCACGATACGTAACCTTGATGTCGTCTTTGGCGACAATCCCCAACCTGCATTGGATTTACTCGATCAAGGCAAGTCACGCCAAGAAATTAATGCTGCAACCGGCACTGTGGTTGGCGTGAATAACGTGAGCCTTGATGTTGAACAAGGTGAAATTTGCGTACTCATGGGACTGTCCGGTTCCGGTAAATCAAGCTTGCTACGCGCTATTAATGGCTTAAATTCGGTGTCTCGCGGTTCACTACTGGTTCAAGATGGCCAGAATTCAATTAATCTAGCCGATTGTAATCAAACCACACTACGTCAACTGAGAATGCATAAAGTCTCGATGGTATTTCAAAAGTTCGCCTTAATGCCATGGTTAACCGTGTTGGATAACGTTGCTTTTGGCTTAGAAATGCAGGGGGTTGGTAAAAAACAACGTCGTCAACAAGCCAGAGAAAAGCTACAAATGGTTGATCTACAAGAGTGGGAAGATAAATACCCACATGAGCTATCAGGCGGAATGCAGCAAAGAGTTGGGTTAGCACGAGCCTTTGCCATGGACAGTGACATTTTATTAATGGATGAGCCATTCTCAGCACTTGATCCTTTAATTCGTAGTCAGCTACAAGATGAGCTATTAAGCTTGCAGAAGAAACTCAATAAAACCATTGTCTTTGTTAGCCACGATCTCGATGAAGCTTTAAAAATCGGCACCCATATCGCGATTATGGAATCAGGAGAGCTAATCCAACATGGCACACCGGAAGAGATTGTATTAACCCCTACCAATCAATACGTCAAAGACTTTGTCGCTCATACCAATCCATTGAATGTACTGAAAGGTCGTTCGTTAATGAAAGACGCATCCTCTTTCAGTCAAGATCAACAACGCTGGCAAGTTTGCTCGCAACGTGATTTATGGTTAGAACATAAGGAACAAGGTTGGCAGTTAACTGGCACTAATCATCAACCACCCTCATTACAGCTGATGACTTGGCAATCGGGAATGCCAACCACGGAACTAAACTCGACCACTTTAGTGATGGCCAGCCCTGAAATCAGTATGCGCGATGCGATAGAGATACGTTACAAAACCGGCCTGCCTATCCTACTCATCGATAAGCAGCAACTTGTTGGCACGCTAAATGACGATGATTTTTATCACGCGCTATTAGGTAAATATCATCAAGCCGCTTAAGCCCTTTGTGACTCATCACTATCAGTTAACAAGCTTGCTTATCTAATAAATGAAAAAAGCACCAAGAAAGTTATTCATTACCTTGGTGCTTTATCTCAACAACTTAATAAGCTTCGTTTGAGAATTGCTTTTAGCTTAAAAGACACATATTAACTAAGTTTTAAGTTAACTAAGCTTCAAGTGTCAAAGCATCCGTTAAAGTGATGACAAACTCTTACTGGTTAATGTTTCACGTGAAACATACCCTCCAGAATACACCGAGTGCCAGTCTTGCCATACCGCAGCAAGTCCACGAGCTTCAATAATAGTCGCCACCTCTGCCGCGCTTCGCTGATCACTGATCGTAAATTGCTCCAATTCTGGTTTATTATCCGCATACCCTCCCGGTTGGGTTTTCGAAGCTGCCGACATACTGGTGATACCAAGCAACATAGCATGATCGCGAAATTCAGCCGATTCACGAGTAGAGAGCGATAACTCAACCTGCGAATTAAATAAACGAAAGGCACAAATTAACTGCACCAACTGTTTATCTGTCATCAGTGACTTGGGAGGCACCCCTCCCGTACAAGGCCGTAAGCGCGGAAAAGAAATTGAATAGCGACTTTGCCAATAGGTCTTCTCTAAATAATCGAGATGTGTTGCGACATAAAAACTGTCCGTACGCCAATCATCCAGACCAATTAAAGCCCCTAACCCGATTTTATCAATCCCAGCTTTAGCAAGGCGATCGGGAGTCGCTAACCTAAATTCAAAATCCGTTTTCTTGCCACGTAAATGATGCTGAGCATAAGTATAAGGATGATACGTCTCCTGATAAACCATCACCGCATCTAAACCTAAGCTTTTTAATTCCGCATATTCCGGTTGTGCTAACGGCTGCACCTCCATTGCCACATGATGAAAAGCGGACTTAATTAACGGTAACATTTGCCGAAAATAATTCATGCCGACTTTAGTTTCATGCTCACCAGTTACCAATAACACACTATCAAAGTTCATTGCTTTAATGGCGGCTATTTCTTGCTGCACTTCATCAACATCAAGAGTTTTCCGCTTAATGCGATTTTCCATTGAAAAACCGCAATAGCTACAGCTATTGGCACACAAGTTCGATAGATACAGCGGTACATACAAGCCCATCGTATGGCCGAAGCGTTGGCGAGTAACAGCATAAGACAGCTGAGCCATCTGCTCAAGGTATGGCTCAGCGGCTGGTGACAGCAAAGCCTGAAAATCGGTTAATGTCCTAACTGGCTTGGCTAACGCCCGCTCGACATCTGTAGTTGTCTTGCTATATATGGACAGCTTAATATCATCCCAATTAAGTTCAGCAAAGCGATTTAGAAAACTCATAGTATCAATCCAAAAAAGCGGTCAACGGACTTGAGGCCACCGCTTGTTGACCACGAGCGGCTAATCCTGCTTGATAAGCTAAGCGTCCGGTTTCGACCGCTTGCTTAAAAGCCTGTCCCATCAAAACGGGATCAGCGGCAGTAGCAATCGCTGTATTGACTAATACCGCATCGGCGCCCATTTCCATCGCTAACATCGCATCAGAAGGGGCACCAATGCCGGCATCAATAATTACTGGCACATTGGCTTGTTCAAGGATGATCTTTAGAAAGTCTTGCGTTCTTAACCCCTGGTTACTTCCAATCGGTGCACCTAATGGCATGACCGCCGCGCAGCCAACCTCTTCCAAGCGTTTACATAACACAGGGTCGGCGTGGCAATAAGGTAAAACAATAAAACCCTCTTTCACTAATTGTTCAGCAGCGAGTAAAGTTTCTATCGGATCGGGCATTAAATATTTCGGATCTGGGTGGATTTCCAGTTTAAGCCAATTCGTTTGCAGCGCCTCTCGAGCGAGATGAGCAGCATAAATCGCTTCACGGGCAGTTTTCGCCCCCGAAGTATTGGGCAATAGCTGAACACCAGCAGCGATCAAGGGCGCGAGAATGTCATCCTCACGATGCTGTAAATCGACTCGCTTTAAAGCCATCGTCACCAGCTGAGATTGGCTAGCAGTTATCGCTGCTGCCATGGTGTGGCGATTGGCAAACTTGCCAGTGCCAGTTAATAGTCGTGATTGAAACTGAGTTCCTGCAATAGTTAACATCATTAACCTCCTGCGATGGCTTGAAATATGGCAATCGTGTCACCGTCGTTAACTATGGTTTGCTCCCATAAACCTTGGGGAATAATGCCATCATTAAGCGCAAATACACTGCCCACGGTGGGTAACTGTAATTGCTGTTGTAATTCAGCAATGGTGATCGGTTGTGCTAATTGCTGCAGCTGTTGATTAATAGTCACAGAGATGGTCATTAGGTAATCTCCTCTTGGTGAAAATGATCAGCAAAAGATGACGTTGCTGTTGAAGATGCTGAATGACACACCAGACAGTGAGGATCAGCCGCTAGTCGCCATTGCTGCCAACTTAAGTTTTGTCCATCAAAATAGTGCAGCTGTTGATATTTAACCGAGCCAATATCGAGCAAGACTTGTAAGGTCATTAAGGCTTGTAGATTACCTATCATTCCTACTACCGGTCCAATTACCCCACTATCACTGCAATTACGCGCTGAGTTATGCTCAGCCACTAGACAACGATAGCAAGCGGTATGTTGCTGACGAAAATTAAACGCGATACATTGACCTTGCCAGCCAATCGCTGAGCCAGAAATAAGTACAGCGCCATGCTGGAGACAGACTTGGTTTATCGCATAGCGCGTGACACTATTATCACTACAGTCGACAACAACATCGGCCATCGGTACTTCTATATTTAATAGCGCCTCATCCATCCGCCGATTGACGCAACGGATGCGTACTTCAGGGTTTAAGCGCTGTAGAGATTGCTGTAAAGCCGAGACTTTCGACATTCCTACTTGTTGAGTTTGAAAAGCGATTTGTCGAGATAAGTTAGAGACTTCTACCGTATCGTCATCAGCTAGGATCAGTTTGCCAACCCCTGCAGCGGCAAGATATTGGCCTACCGCATTGCCTAAACCGCCACAACCAATAATCAACACCTTGCTTGCGAGCAATGTGATTTGCCCTTGCTCAGCAATATCAGGCAAACAAATCTGACGTTGATAACGTAAAAATTGCTTATCCGTTAACATCGGCCACCTCCTGAGTTGATAGCTTTTGCTCCTGCGGCTTACTGGCTAGTTGAGCTTGGAGATGCTTAACTGCGGCGTGTACATCATCGGCCTCAGTAATGGCACGCACGACGGCAACACTGGCAACGCCACATTCCACTACCGATTGAATATTGGTTAAATCAATACCCCCGATCGCTACCGTTGGTAACTCTCCCTTAATGGTACTGTCTCGTTGTATAGTGAGTTGTTGATCGAGAGCTGAGGCGGGCGCTAAATATCGATAGTCGGTACTGCTATCTACTAACTGCTGGTATAGCGCCAAACGTACCAACCCCTGAGGACGTGAAGGCATTTGCTTGGTTGTGGTAGGAAAGATATGCCCTAATGCGATATAACTCGGCCTGATTTTTAACGCGGTCAGTAATTCAAAGTAACCATGGGTTGATAACCCTAAGTGGATGTTAGCCTTAGCTAAAGCATCAAGATCCGCTGATTGTAAATCTTCTTGGCCTAAATGAACGCCAAATGCACCATGCTTAAGCGCCAATGGCCAATAATCATTAATAAAGACCTGAGCTTGATATTGACGGCCCAATTCAATCGCACGAACAATTTGCTGTTCTAAATCCACTTGCTGAGGATTTTTTATCCGTAGCTGAAGTGTGTTTACGCCGAGCTTAAGCAAGGATTCTACCCAAGCGATATTATCCACCACCGGATAAAGACCTAAGCTCTGTTTAGCCAGTGAAGGAAAGCTAAACCTTACTGTTTTTTTAGTTTCCTCGATCAAGCAGGACTGCACTGTTGGGAAATGCCTATAATCCTTTGGCCATGTTTCACGTGAAACATTCAGCGCAGCCCTAGCGATGCATAAAGCATCTTCAAGGGCAAATTCCAAACATAGTGCCGCGACCAACCACGCTAAATGATGCCAAGTCTGAGCTGGAGATAACATCGCCCCCGATAGGAACATTAATTCACCATCGGTGTGACGCCAAATATCCCTTTGCTGACCTTGATAGGAAGCGCCAATCAACAAGGTGGCTGAGTCTAGGTTATCAATCTCACTATCGCTCTTACGCGACTGATAGCCAATAGCAATAGCTGCCAAGTTTTGCCGTGATGACTCTAAGCCTGAGAAAGGAGGAAAGAGATCCGTTTGCAACAGGTAACGATGCTGACCAAGCAGCTGTATCGATTGGGTTGGGCTAACACCCAACTCAATCGATTCGATCGCAAAACCTTGCTGCTTAGCAAGCAATAATGCTTGCTGAACGGCTCCCGTTAACTCAATACAATGAGCAGGGATTAATAGTTTCACGCTTTATTCCTCCGCTGTCACCGCTGGATGATACAACTGCGAACCGGAGGCACGAAACTCTTGCGATTTTTGCTGCATACCTTGTAAAGGACTTTCAAGCATAGTGACCGAAATAGTCTGATCCGCCGCCACTTGCTGTGCATCGTTAGCGTACTCTCTCACCTCTTGAGAGATCTTCATCGAGCAAAATTTGGGACCACACATTGAACAGAAATGAGCAACTTTGCCAGATTCTTGCGGCAAAGTTTCGTCATGAAAAGCTTTAGCAGTGATCGGATCAAGCGATAAGTTGAATTGGTCTTGCCAACGAAATTCAAAACGAGCCTTCGATAACGCATTATCTCTTACCTGAGCACCGGGATGACCTTTCGCTAAATCCGCCGCATGAGCTGCCAACTTATAGGTAATTAACCCCGTTTTTACGTCTTCTTTATTCGGTAAGCCTAAATGCTCTTTGGGTGTCACATAGCACAGCATGGCGCAACCAAACCAGCCTATCATCGCCGCACCAATTCCTGACGTGATATGATCATAACCCGGTGCAATATCGGTGGTTAAAGGGCCTAAAGTATAAAAAGGCGCTTCATGACAATGCTTAAGTTGCTCGTCCATATTGGCTTTAATCATATGCATGGGTACATGGCCAGGCCCTTCAATCATCGCCTGAACATCATACTCCCAAGCAATTTTAGTCAACTCACCAAGGGTCCTTAATTCGGCAAATTGCGCCTCATCATTGGCATCAGCAATCGATCCAGGACGTAAACCGTCACCAAGCGATAAAGAAATATCATATTGGGCACAGATTTCACAAATCTCACGAAAATGGGTGTATAAGAAATTTTCTTGGTGATGGGCAAGGCACCATTTAGCAATGATAGAGCCGCCACGGGAGACAATCCCAGTAACACGTTTTGCGGTCATCGGTACATAACGCAACAGCACGCCTGCATGAATGGTAAAATAGTCAACTCCCTGCTCCGCTTGCTCTAACAAGGTATCGCGCATCACCTGCCAGGTCAGATTTTCAGCAACGCCGTTAACCTTTTCTAACGCTTGATACATAGGAACAGTGCCTATAGGTACTGGGCTATTACGTAAAATCCACTCCCGAGTTTCATGAATGTTACGTCCAGTGGATAAATCCATTACCGTATCTGCCCCCCAACGGGTGGCCCAAACCAACTTCTCCACCTCTTCTTCAATAGAAGAGCTCACTGAAGAATTACCGATATTCGCGTTCACTTTGACTAAAAAGTTGCGGCCGATGATCATGGGTTCAGATTCAGGATGATTGATATTACAAGGAATGATCGCTCGTCCAGCCGCGACCTCTTGACGGACAAATTCAGCGCTAATCTCAGCAGGTAAATGGGCACCAAAGTTTTCACCTGGGTGCTGATGATTAAGCTGCTGATCTTGATACTCTCGCCGTCCCATATTTTCACGTAAGGCGATAAACTCCATCTCAGGTGTAATCACTCCCTGTTTGGCATAATGTAACTGAGTGACTCGTTTACCCACCTTGGCTCGTCGAATATCAGGCAGCTGACCATATCTCAGCTCATCGAGAGTTTCATCGGCTAAGCGCTGACGGGCAAACTCTGAACTCATCACCGGTAGCGTTTCAATATCACCACGCTCTGCAATCCATGAATCACGCAGCTTAGGTAAGCCATGCTTTAAATTGATCGTATAGTTTGGATCGGTATAGACACCTGAGGTGTCATAAACAGGGATGGGTTGATTTGCTGAATAGATCGGTGCTTGTTTAGTGCCACCAATCAAGCTGTCAGCTAAAGTAATTTCGCGCATCGGTACACGAATATCTGGTTTCGAGCCTTGAATATAAACTTTATTAGAATTGGGGTAAGGTTGAACTGAAAGTGAATCAATAAACTGTTTTGCTTCCAGTCTCGCTTGTTTACGAATCGACATAGCATTTTCCTGTGTTATTCATTAGGGATAATGCTTGACGGAAAGATGCAACAAGAGGGGATCAACAGATCAGTGGTGTGTAGATAGGGTTACAATAAGACACCACAAATTGTCTTCTCTTGTTCCCTTCGCAGGTATTAGCCTGATCAGGTTCAACGGATCCCGAATAAACGGTCTCAGCCATATGGCACTCCGACAAGTGAAAACTAGCATACAAGATTATATAAATTTAGCAATCTAGTGATAACAGCAAAATAGTTAATACTTATTGCTTATTCTTTTTACTCGCCATCGCCTGAGCGACGGTTTGGTCTATTTTAGGTGGTTGATAAGGAGAAATACGTTTAGCCACCGCAATACGTTGTGAACCATAAATACCAGTATGACCACTGGCGTAATAAGCAATAAAACAAACTAAAGCAAAGTAGATCAGATGATCAGCCCCAAACAATTCAACCCCCATAATAATGCAAGCTAGAGGAGTATTGGCGGCGGCAGCAAACACCGCTAAAAAGCCTAGCGCAGCGAACAGCTCAACTGGTGCCCCCATTACCCATGCGAGGAAATTACCTAATGTGGCTCCAATAAAGAATAAGGGAGTAACTTCGCCACCTTTAAAGCCAGCTGCTAAAGTTATCGCCGTTAAAATCAATTTTAATATCCAGCTATTCCATTCAGCGTCACCGGCCTCAAATGCAGAAGTGATGCTCACTCCACCTTCACGTATAGGATAAACACCAATACCAATATAGTCATAGTTACCAATTAACTT
Source organism: Vibrio sp. V33_P6A3T137 (assembly GCF_009904835.1). NCBI lineage: Bacteria > Pseudomonadati > Pseudomonadota > Gammaproteobacteria > Vibrionales > Vibrionaceae > Vibrio > Vibrio sp. V33_P6A3T137. The sequence continues at coordinate 27,672 of NZ_WXWK01000154.1, forward strand.
AACGATAGCAATCACTAACAAACCACCACAAAATACAATTAAATAAGGATTGCGTAACCTACGTAGAAACCAAGCTTTCAAGCCTGATGTTAGTTCACTAAACAGTAAACCCACTAAGCCAAATATCACGCCAGCAATCAATATCTTGCCAGTTAAAATAAAATCAATCGATATAGGATGCTCAAACAAACTATTGAACTGTGCAAAGCCGATATTGTAGTGCGTATGATGAGCCCCTACCGCACTGCATACCACATCCGCTAAAACCGCAGCAATCAATGCCGGTAGTAATGCTTGATATTTAATCCTACCGACTGACAGGACTTCCACGGCAAAAATAGCTCCCGCAATCGGGGTGCCAAACACCGAACCAAACCCCGCGGCAATTCCTGCAACCAATATAGAGCGTTGATCAGATTCATCCAGTTTAAACACGCGACTAAACCAAGCTGATACCGCGCCGCCAATTTGCACCGCCGTACCTTCCCGTCCCGCAGAGCCACCGAATAAATGAGTAACGACTGTCGCAACAAGTACAAAAACACTCATCCGAAAAGGAATTTTCTCATTCGATTGATGAATTTGGTCGATAATCAGATTGTTACCGCGCTCGGAAATACCTCCCCACTGGCGATAAAAAAAGACTAATCCTAAACCAGCAATAGGAAGCCCATAAATTAAATACGGGTTATCGACACGAGTTTGAGTCGCAACTTCCAAAGCCCATAAGAAAAAAGCATTCATCAAGCCGACTAAAATTGCTAATGGGGTAACTAGCAATGTCCAACGTAATGTTTGTAATACAACGTGAGGTAAATGATCCAGAGATTTGATAGACAAAATTTATGCTCCCAATGATGTACAAATCATTTAATAATGATTTGCTTCACTTCCACCAATCATCATTCAATAACGAGATTTAGCGCTAACTAAATAGATAACAGGCATAATAATAGTCGTGATTAATGTAAATAACGTAGCGAAACACTGATTAAGCGTCTTTAAAAAGCGTTAACTTTATAATACTGAATAATAAGCAATAAACGGTGTGAGGATAAAATTGGTTCTTTGAGGTGTGCATCATTGCTTCACTCTTAAAAAAAAGGGATAAAACGCAATGATTCTGTGATGAGCCAAATGAGCTGTACACAGACACAACAAGAACTTATCTTGTTATCTCATTGCATGTACAGACGTCATCAGCTTGAAAAGCGGTTTAGCATAACTGCTAGGTGGAACATCATCACCTAGCCGCATTTTACCTAACCAACAGCATTAAACAACACTTAGAATAAGGTTTATTTTGGGACTCTATCAGTGGAGCGGACGGGACTCCCTGCCGTTGAACAACCAGCGCGCCCCCCGGCGTGACAGGCGGGTATTCTATTCAATTAAACTTATCCGCTGCCTGCTTTTATCTGCTATTGATTACCAACCAATAAAAAAATCCCCAGCATTGCTGCTAGGGACTCTTATCAGTGGCGGAGCGGACGGGACTCGAACCCGCGACCCCCGGCGTGACAGGCCGGTATTCTAACCAACTGAACTACCGCTCCACATTGTCTTGTTACTCGATAAAGTCTGATTG
>NZ_WXWK01000067.1:0-28746 GCF_009904835.1 Vibrio sp. V33_P6A3T137
ATTATAAACAGCCCGTTTTATTCCAACGACATACCGGAGGCTCCGCATTAACCAGACAATCATTACTGCGACAGATCGCCGCTCCGAGTGGCCAATCGGCGTCTTTTTTTACTGGTGCATCATTGGGTACGCCTAATGCTTGCAGGTATTTGGGTAGATAAGCGACACGAAAACACGAGGTTTCCGGTTTATGGCAAGCACCGCTATTGATACAACACTGCTGCTCATCATTCGTTTGACGATGCTTAAACGCTCCCGTCAAATACCACTCAACTTGCCTACCTTGTTCGGTGGGGATTTTTCGATACTGGGCTTGTTGCTGATACTGATAGTTATAAGGATCTAAAATACCGCCTGACTGAGTCAATTTCAGCGTCTCTTGACACGCTGATAACTGCCAATTTTTTTGACGACTGCCTATACCATGTTGGCAACTTTCAGAAACGCCCAATACTTTCGCCGCCTCATCTTGCCCCAAGCCTAAAAATGAGTAGCTGTACATGGGTAAATCTTGATTCCCTACTTTGACACGACGTAATGCATCCTTAGGTTCGCAATCGGGGCATGGGAAAGTAATCTGGCTGGAAGCTCCGCCCATTTCTACAATACCAAATTGCGTATTTTGCACTTCATCGTGTACCGCTAACCAAGCGTATAATCCCTCTTCATAGCCGGAAAGGGTTTTCGTCACCACGTCAACCGAATCAGGCAATTGCTGGCGTAAAGCTTGATTCAGCGCTTGCCACATTTGTTGACTTTGTTGTGGATTATTTTGCTCAGCAATACGCATGCCTGCCGTGGCATACACCATCACCGACTGCAGTTCACAGGCCGTTTGCCAGTTAAAGGCTCGCCATGCTGGCTTGCCCTTATTATTGCGCGGCCCCTCTGTCTTTATCTGTTGTAATGTATCAGCCAACTGAGTGACCACTAGTGGAATATCCTGCGCGGTTTTCCCTCTATTCTGGCGAATAGGATCGGCTAAAGCCTCCATCTTAGGACCTTTATGAACTTTCCATTGGTCTGAACGCTGCTCATAGACATACATTCGCGTACCACTACTGCCCGCATCATAAATAATATGACATGGGTTCTTGTCACTGGCGAAGGCACTCGTTGCTGACAACAACGAAATAAGTAAACTGCTGCCGACTATCATGCGCTTAGACAGTAACGTCATACCTTGTTTTCTACTTTGATACATTGTTTATTTCTCTTCAAACCTTTTCGCAAGTTGATGAAAATCATCAACTTTATGATTCATTTCAATGCTATATTCTTCAACTTTATGGGTTGCAGCAAGATTTTGGGTAGCGGCAGAGGCAATCGAGTGAATATGTTGATTGACTTGATGAGTGATATCACGTTGCGACTGCGCCGCTTTCGCCATATCCGCCACCGTATCGTGCATTTCTAGTAATAAACTTTCAACTTGTTGTAAACGAGAAGCACTTTGCTCAGCAACCTCGCCACAAGCTTGGGTTTGCTGCTGACTTTGATGAATTTCTTTTTGCCATCCATCAATCGCTTGCAACATCGCATTGATACTCGCTTGGATCTGCTCGGTGGCTTTTTGCGTACGTCCCGATAATGCACGGACTTCATCAGCAACCACAGCAAAACCACGTCCTTGCTCACCGGCTCGCGCCGCTTCAATCGCCGCATTCAACGCTAACAGATTGGTTTGATCAGCAATTCCGCCGATTTCTCCCATCAATTGACTCACTCGCTGAGCTTGATCGCTCAAAGCATAAGTGGTTTGAGTCGCTCTTTCTGCTTGCTCGTTGAGCTGTAATAAATTTTTCTGAGTCAGATCAATGCTCTGTCTGCTTTGAGTACACTCCACACGAGCCTGATCAATTAACGCATAGGAGACTTGGGTATTGTCAGATACAGCATTGGCAGCGGCTTCGACCTCATCGGTAGCTTGCATTACCCGACGAATATCTTTTTCTTGCTGGGTTAAGGCTTGTGCTACTTCCGTACTGGTTTTATGTAAGGTATTGGCCATAACTTGTAATGGTTTCGCCGAATCCATCATCCGGCCTAATACCGTTCGAATCCGTGCAGACGCCATTTTTAAATGATAATCAGCAATTGAAAACTGACTATTACCTGAGTAAATCAATCGACTAACGCTGTCGTATTGTTGGCGTAGTTGAGCGAGCTGACGCGGCGTATCAATCAGTTCTTGACGAAAAAACAAGCCCAGTGAAAGAGCAGGGAAAATACTTGCCAAAAGCTGAGTGCTCTGATCACCCCACAAATAAGCTGCAATCGGAGCACTCAATGAACCAAATAATATCGCATAACGAACGGAATCCGCGATTGTCAGTGAAAATTTACGACCAGAGCGTTCAGCTTGACGCAGCCCTTGGTAGGCTTTGTTAGCAATATCAACCCAACGGCGTTCAGGCTTGACTCGTACTGATTGATAACCAGCTATTTTTCCGTTTTCATAAATAGGCGTCACATAGGCATCCACCCAGTAATAGCCATTATCTTTGGTTTTATTTTTGACGATTCCACGCCAAGCATGGCCTTGTTTGAGGCGCTTCCACATATCAGCAAACGCCGCTTTAGGCATATCATCATGGCGTACAATGTTATGATTTTGTCCTAATAGCTCTTGTTCGGTAAATCCGGCAATGCGACAAAAGGTTTCATTACAATAGGTGATCACACCTTTTAAATCGGTGGTTGAAACCAGTTGATCGTGTTGGCTAACGGGAACTTCTTTTGTTGAGGAAAACTGACGGCCTGACATAATTTCGTAACCTATGATTGGTTTTGTGGCGACTGTATACACAAAATAGAGAAATGTTTCAAAGTATTGTCTCATTTTAGTTGCACAAGCGTGAAAACTATCAATCTACGCTTAAATGAACCGTAAAAACTATTCAGTCAGTCACATTTAACCGTATTCATCATCACTTACTGACTATCCATAATCATCAGCAATTCAACACGACGATTACAAGCTCGGCCTTGAGGCGTTTGATTGGTACAAGCAGGAGTATGCTCGCCATAACCACGGGTATAAATGGCGGCTAGTGATACTTGTTGTTCAAGTAAAATATTTTTCACCATATCCGCTCGGCGCATTGAAAGACCGTCGTTAAATCGCTCAGTGCCGGTATTATCGGTGTGCCCTTCAATCACAATATCAATCTGTGGCGTATTCGCTAAATAGCGTCCGAGTTGGGCGAGCCATTGTACTGATGCACTTGGCACCACCGCCGATCCAGTTTGAAACTGCACTGCACGTTTGAGTTTGACCATCGTATGATCGCCAGGGATCAGTTCATAATCTAAGCCATTGGCGGACAGGAAGCTTTCTAAACTACTATCGGAGAGGGTTTTCATCGGTTGATGCGTAGCAGGCATAGACTCGGGTTTTGCGGCCATAAGTGAAGCAGGAGCCAAACGCCAGTCAGGATAACGAACCTCGGCATCATTTTTCGGTGCGGTGTCTAATAAATTGCTTTTGAACATTTTATCAGTCGCCAGAGAGCCACACCCCGATAAAAACAGTAGCAGTGATAGTATGAAGACTTTCATCCGTTGGGTTCCCATTTTTTAGTATCACCTTGGTTATCGGCCGCCAGCGCAAAACTTTATGATGTATTGCTAACAATTTGCTCTTCTGCTGTTTGCCTCACAAACAGAACTGGTTAGACTGAGCTCTCTTTATGATTTTAATTTGGTTGATTATGAAAAAAAATTTTATTCGCTTTTGTGGGCTTATCATTAGCGTAGTGTTGATTCTTGGTTGTAGCGAGCCAACAGGCCCTAAGCAAGGTGTTCATTATCAGAAATTATCTAACCCTCTGAGCTCCCCTTCTCTTGCGCCGATCACCGAAGTGTTTGCTCTCACTTGTACTCACTGCCGAACCATGGAAACGTTTTTGCCTGAACTCGAACAGCTCACTGGGCAACGCTTCGGCAAACTGCATGTTACTTTTAATCAAGGCGCTCAACTGGGCGCGATGATTTATTACAGTGCAGTGATGCAGTTGGATGACATCCCTGATCACGATATGATGGATGACCTATTTGCTGCCGTACAAATGCCTGAAGACACCACGCCAGCAGAGCGTAAAGCCGCCATTGATCATGCCTTTCATAGCCGACATATCATTAGTCCCTATGATTTTAATGAGATGCAGCAACAACAGCTAATGACAATGCTCGCTTCTGCAGAGCAAATGTCGACACAATCGCAAATTAATGCGGTCCCCACTTTTATTGTTAACGGTAAATACCTGCTGTTAACTAGCGGTCATAGTGACCTAGCCAATATGGCAGAAACGCTGACTTATTTACTTAAACAACCTTAATAAAGTATCTGTATTATGAATAAAATATTGATTGTTCTCGTTCTCTTATTAGCCGTGTTTTTTATCTATCGAAGCTGGAATAACAGTAAGATAGCGGAACAAAATCATGCGGTAGGAGAACGCTTTTTACAAGAAAACCGCCAACAAAATGACGTCATTGAAACTGAAAGTGGCTTACAGTACCAACTCTTACAAGCGGGTACTGGCGAAACTCATCCTAGCCCAACGAGTCGGGTAAAAGTGCATTATGAAGGTCGTTTTCTTGATGGCAGCGTCTTTGATAGCTCCATTAAACGTAATGAGCCCATTGTGTTTGGCTTAAATCAAGTCATTAAAGGTTGGCAAGAAGGTGTGCAATTGATGGTGAAAGGACAAAAAATGCGCTTTTTTATTCCTAGTCATTTGGCTTACGGCAAAAATGGGGCGGGTTCTATTCCTCCTGCAGCAACGTTGATTTTTGATGTTGAACTGATTGAAATCCAATAACTCAGCTTAGCCTTGGTATAACCGTCGACAAGAGTCATTGTGAATAAAACTCATCATAATGACTCTTATCTGACCGTATCTAGCCGACTGATTACCCCTTTTCCATCTTAAGCGGTTACCGTTAACACTCGATTAACTGGATAAAAAACTAGCCCCGCAGCGGTCACTAATACACAATCCATTCCGCCTGCATGCGCCGCTTGCATACCAAGTTCAGTATCTTCAAATACCACGCACTGTTTAGGTGTTAACTCAAGCAGCTGGCAAGCACGTAAAAATGTTTCTGGATGAGGTTTATGATGTTCCACATCCGTTGCCGTGACTAAAGCATCAAGTTTATCAAGTACCTCAACCTGAGCTAATAAGTTTTCCGCTGATCCTCTCTGACTGCCTGTGCCTATCGCGATTTTCTTTTTACCTAGCTGAGCACAAAAAATGTCATACGTCGCAGAAATCAAACCTCCCTTATCGGCCAATTGTGCAAAGGTATGCATTTTATGGTCAGCGACCTGATGAGCATTCAGATCTAAGTCGAATCGTCGATTGATCTCACTGACAATCTTAAAACTCGGCATGCCTCCCATGCTATGTAGCCATTTACCATCAAAGGGAAAATTAAAATGGTCTGCGGTCGCTTGCCACGCTTGAAGATGCGCTGGCATCGTATCGATCAAAGTACCATCCATATCAAAAATCAGCCCATCATATTGGCTTAAGTTAAGTGTCATCTATACCTCCAAAGGATCAAGCCGTCACTGTTTACGCTACTTGATATAACCGAAGACAGCAAGTGAATGGTTAATCAGCGATTGAGTCCGTCGGTGATGTTCGGATCACACTTTGTAGCAAAACCTTTTTGACTTACAACTGTACGCTGATATTCTGGTGCACAGTTGTAAGCTAAAGGGCGCTTTTATATGGTTAATAAACCACCATTGATCTGGCTTAATGTCATGATTTTTTCACTCAGCTTTGGTCTGGCGGCATTCGTTGCCCCTTGGTATGGCTGGCAATTTGGCTATAGCTGGGAACATCTTTTCTGGCTAGTGGTTTGCTTTTCATTTTGTAATTTATCCATTACCGTCGGCTACCATCGTCTATGGTCACATAAAGCTTTCGAAGCCCATTGGTTAGTGCGCTTACTGTGTGCGTTAGGCGGTGCATTTGCTCTACAAAATAGTGCTCTACACTGGGCATCGGATCATAGAGTCCACCACAAATTTGTCGACCAAAACGATAAAGATCCCTATTCCGCCAAGCGTGGATTTTGGTATTCACACATCGGCTGGATGCTTCGCCACTATAATCAAGCCACTTACGCTGATTACACGAATTGTCGTGATCTACAAAAAGATAAAATTGTCATGTGGCAACATAAATATTATGTTCCACTGGCAGTTGTCATGAATATAGGCGTGCCTTTACTGCTCGGTTGGTGGTATCAAGATATCATCGGTATGTTACTGATTATTGGCGCGGTCAGATTAGTCCTTAACCATCACACGACCTTTTTTATCAATTCACTGGCCCACATTTGGGGTAAGCAGCCCTATACCGATAAAAATACCGCACGTGATAACGGAATTTTGGCTTTCTTTACCTTTGGTGAGGGCTACCATAATTATCACCATATTTTTGAAAACGATTACCGTAATGGAATTCAGTGGTGGCACTATGACCCAACCAAATGGGTAATCAAAATATGTTCCTGGTTAGGATTAGCCAAAAAATTACGCGTCGCGCCGGCACTGAAAATTGAAACTGCACGGGCAGAAATGCGTTTAAAGTATGCGAAAAAAATCCTCAGTCAACAGCGGCAACATCAGCGGATCTTTACTCATATTCAACAAGAATTTGATGGTTTTGTTGAAACACTTCACGATTATTACGATCTGAAAAAACAGTTGTTAGAAAGCAAAGCCAATTCAGCGATACAGAGTTATGAACGCTCGATCCTCACAACACGCTATCGACAAGTAAAGATGCGTCTACAAGAGAAAAAGCAACGTTGGCAGCTATTAACCAAGCCGTATGCTTATTAAGCTATACCCAAACGACTTGGAGTTGCAGGCAGGCGGCAAGTGAGTGAATCCCCATGAGCATAGGCAAACGATGTGATTGGGGTGAACGAACGTAGCCAACACCGCTGAAGATTCAAGTAGGAAGGGTATATTCATGATCTCTTCAAACGGGTGATACTAACTGCCGAATGAACATAATGATTGAATGTTCATTCGGCGAAAACTCCCCGCATGGTCATATCACTCACCACCAAAATACGCATCAGAACAATCAGCAAACATTATTAATTTAACACGCCAATAACCAATAAAAATCAATACAATAACGTATTTATACGGATTTTTATTCTGCCAATATTTTCATTTGTTTTAGATCATACTAGTAGCAAGTTAAGCTCGTGCTATTGCCAAGTTTTCAGTAAATTCTCCAGTTACAAAAAGCCATAATTTGTTACATGGGTGAAGCCCATTTTACTGGAGAAGACTATGCTTGAACTGCTGATTGGCGCAATCGTCACCATTGCGGTCGGTTATTTTATCGTTAAGGGCTATAAACCAGCGGGGGTACTGTTAACCGCCGGAATAGCCTTATTATTAATGACTGGGATATTAGGCTACGCGATTTTACCCGCATCAATTACACCAACCGGTAACTTGATTACCGATTCAATGGAATATGTGAAGTTTACCCTACAAAACCGTGGTGGCGGTTTAGGTATGCAAATCATGTTATTGTGCGGTTTTGCCGCTTATATGACCCACATCGGGGCAAATAACGTAGTGGTTAAACAGTTTTCTAAGCCACTTTCTGTTATTCGCTCGCCTTATGTCTTACTGGTTGCAGCTTACATTGTCGCTTGCTTAATGTCCCTTGCGGTAAGCTCTGCGACAGGCCTAGGCGTGCTACTGATGGCAACTCTCTTCCCTATGATGACAGCGATGGGTATTTCTCGCCCTGCTGCAGTAGCGGTGTGCGCTTCTCCAGCCGCCATTATTTTATCCCCTACTTCTGGCGATGTGGTGATCGCGGCAGAAAAGTCTGGGCTAGCTTTGCATGTCTTTGCGGTAGAAACCGTTCTTCCTGTTTCCATTTGTGCGATCATCGTGATGGCGATCGCTACCTTCTTCTGGAATAAATACCTTGATAAGCGCGATAACACCCCAATGGAACGCGTAGACGTTTCTGCGATTGAAGTGAAAGCGCCAGCCTATTACGCGATTCTGCCTTTCTTACCAATTATTGGCGTTTTCCTATTTAATGGAGAAACCATCCCCGGCTTATCGTTGGATATTTACACCATTGTTGTCGTATCGATTTTTGCTGGTGCGGTGATTGATTTCATCACTAAACGCTTTGATGGTAAGAAAACACTCGAAGATCTGGAATCTTGCTATGAAGGTATGGCAGAGGCATTTAAAGGCGTGGTGATGCTGTTGGTTGCGGCAGGGGTTTTTGCTCAAGGACTGATGTCGATTGGTGCGATTGATAACCTACTTGGATTAGCCGAAACCGCTGGCGCTGGTGGTTTAGCATTGATGCTAATTTTAACCATTTTAACCATGGCTGCGGCTATCGCCACAGGCTCGGGTAATGCTCCGTTTTATGCATTTGTGGAACTTGCCCCAGCACTAGCCGCGAAAATGGGCGTTAACCCAGCGTTTTTAATTATTCCGATGTTACAAGCTTCAAATCTAGGCCGTACCGTTTCTCCGGTATCAGGGGTCGTCGTTGCCACCGCAGGTATGGCGCATATCAGTCCTTTTGAAGTCGTTAAACGTACTTCTGTTCCTGTTTTGGCAGGTCTTATCACCGTGATTATCGGTACTATGGTATTGGTACCAATGATGGCTTAGCACAGTAGCGGCATTCTGTTTACAGATTTAAAAATAAGGCGCATTACTGCGCCTTATTTTTGAGTTATGGTTTTTGAGTTATGGGTTAAAAGCTGAATCTTATTGACGCAAGACTCTTGCTTGAGCGCCAAACACCATTACTGCCGCGCACAATATCATCGTAAACACCACAGCAGGGCCAATCGGCCAATCCCAATAAAGAGAAGCTGCAAATCCAGCCATCATGGCGATATAACCTATTGCTAAGCCAGCAGCGGTTTTACGTTGCCAAGGTAAATAGCATACCGCCAACGCTGGTATAATTAACGAGGCAAACTCTAAGTACACCCCTAAGTTAATCACGAGCGGTGGGATGGCAACAGCGAATAGAAAATAAAACGCCTTACCTTGTAACCAAGCAGAACGATAACGCACAACGATTAACATCGCGAGAGCAATAACCAATACGGGAATCACGTCTTGCCATTGAGCCCACAATAAGCGACCGTTTAGTAAACTCTCTATACTTTCTTTACCATGCGGCTGCTGAGCGACCAATAGCATTGCTGCACAAGCAGCCAACACATAAAAGAGTCCAATGAAGGCTTCCAAATGGGTTTTGATTCGCCCCTCAAAAAAGCACAACAACCCCGCCATACTAAAGGTGACTAAGCTGGCAGCCAACATTTTCCACCATAAGGAACTGCTGTATTGCGGCCACCATAACTCCATCGCTAACATACCGACCGCCGCCATTTGCGCCATCGCTAGGTCAATAAATATCACCCCTCGCTCTAGCACCTGCCTACCCAGAATCCAGTTGATCCATAAAGAGATAAAACCAATCAACAATGGGGCTAACATCCATCCGTAAGCACTCATTATTGTTCCTTAACTAGGCTCAATAAGCGCTCAATAGAATCATCGACCAGTGCAACTAATGATGAGGTATTCGGCTGCCCACCAACACTTTGCGCCAGTTCCACCACCGGCACATTGGTACGCGATGCTAACCAATAAGCCGCATCTTTAGGTTGATGGGAAGCATAAACAATACCGGATAAACTCGACCAATCTTGCTGTGCTAAGCGATTTAAATGACCCGCCGTTGGCGGAATACCAGGTTTTGGTTCTAAATCCGCGACTTGTTCCATGCTTAGCCAATCAAATAAATAGGCGAATGTGCTGTGATACCCCGCCACTTCCATCCCATGTAGAGGGATAGCTCGCGCTTGCCACTCTTGCATTTTTTTATGCCATTGCCAGCGAAAGCGCGCGCCATTGGCTTTAAACTTCGGGGCATCTTCGGGGGCTAGCAATGCCAGACGATCACTCAATGCGCGTGACACAGCAATCATATCACCAATCGCAAACTGAACGTGGGGGTTTCCATGGGCATGAACATCGCCCATGGAGCGATCAACGTGATCATGCTCATCCAATAAACGCACATAATCACTGACCCAAAACAAACCAGGCTGGCCATTTTGTACTTGACGATTACGGCTCTGCCGCTGTAGCTCAGGCAGCCAACCAATTTCCAGTTCAGCGCCGGAGCAAACCACCAAATCGGCATTGCGCATGCGCGCAATCAGTGAAGGGCGAGCTTGTACATAATGAGGATCTTGCAATGCCGTAGTGGCTGAAAAAACTTGTGCCTGCGGCGCATGAGCATGGACTAAGTCAGCCCAATCGGGCTGACAAACAAACACATTTAAGCTCGCCATCGCCGGCATACTGACACAAGCGAATAGACTCAATAATTTAAAACGCATGAGCATGGTGCGCTCCAAAAGACATGACATACTGTAAGCTAAAGAGGGTTTGATCGCCCTGAGTGTGATTCTCACGGGTAATTTGTCCACGTACCCGACCAAAATGAGACGCGTGCCAATCTAATGCCAGATCCCACTCTTTCAAATCATCACGACTGAATTCACCATGGAAATGATCATCATGCGCATGGGCATCGCCACTCACGGTGCGCATTTCTCCATAACGTGTACTCACTGTCCAAGTCGGATTAAATTGATAAGCCACCTCCGCGTACCAACCATTGGCACTTTGTTTGGCGCCCGGAGCCGTCGCCATTTGTGTATCAAAGCGATTGTCCAAATACCAAAACTCTGTTGTCGCTCTAACGTTACGTTGACGATAATTACCTTCCGGTGCCCATTTCCAGGTGAAATCGGTACCGTACAAATTACGGCCCGTTAATGATGGTCCATGAGAATGACCCGCATGATCGTGGCTGTGATCATGTGCGCCTGAAAACTGACGGCCATTACCGTTGTACAGCGAACTTATTCCCCAACGCCAGCTGTGCTCAACACCAAGATCAGCCCCCACTTGGAGGTTAGCCGTGTATACACCCACCGTCGCGGGCTTATCATAACCAGCATCTAATGGCTTACCAGCTAACGCTTCCACGCTGGCTTGTAAATAAAAATCGGTTGGTAGTAACCATGTCATTTGCACACCATCATCAAAATAATGGCCGCCGAGTAAGGCGCGATATACTGCCGGACGTTCAACAAACGCATCTTCATGCATGTGTTTACTATTTAAATAACCAATATTGGATAATAGGCGTCCCGCTTTAAGCTTTAAGCCAAGCGGTAAACCCATGGTTTCTATCCAGGCTTCTTCTAGCTCTAACTCGGTTTTAGAACCATGGCTATCTAATACCGCCACCAATTGACCTTTAAAGTTATGATCGATGTTACTGCTTAACATCAGCTCAGAATGACCAAGGCCAAATCCCTTGTCACGACTTCCCCAATGGCGATTTTCGCTCTGATAAGCACCATCCAAAACAACACCAATATCAACCTGTGAGGATGCTAAGCTGTGTCCGCTCAAGCCCATTACACCAAACCCAATCACCGCTACGACTGATTTATTCACCAAGTTTCTCCTATAAATGTACACAATGATTATTGATTACCTATTGATGGCAATGAATGTTATGTTATAACATATCAACAATCAACTACTACTATGGTACTTAAGGAAAAATCCATGTTGTCTCTATCTCATCGTCAAGCCCCTCGGCTGGCGGCACTGTCACTCAGCGTATTATTGCTATTAGGTTGTCAAGAAGGTGAAAATAACGCTACCAGTAACGAAGACTCCGATCATCATCACTCAATGATTACTTCTCGGCTGCTGATTTCAGAACACAATAGCCAAACACTACACCTGTTTGATAGCCAAGCTTGGCGTCAGCGCACTCAATTTACTTTGCAACAAACACCCTCAGGGCTGAAAACCAGTCCAAAGGGGCGATACGCCCTAGCTCTGCAACGAAATTTTGATCAAGTCGAAGTGATTGATAGTGGTATTGTCGCCGAACAACATGGCGATCATTATCATTTGCACAATCATAGTCCGAGATTATTGTCTGATCGCTATCAGGGAGTAAAGCCAACCCACTATGACGCCACACAAGATCAAGTCGCACTGTTTTTTGATGGTGATAGCGTAAATAGCGCAAACGCGCAGTTTCGCGTGTTAGATGAGCAATCGATAGGTCAAGTCTCTACTGTCGCCTCTCACTCCTTTGATCATGCTCAACATGGTACTGCTCAATTGCTGGGTGATTTCGCTTTTACTGGGATTAAAGATCAAAGCACCACTAGCTTGCCGGATAAGGTGATTGCTTTGCAAAGGCACAATGATCATTTTCATCAACTTCATAGTTTCCCCGCTCAAGACTGCCCCGCTTTACATGGCAGCGCGCAAACGACAAATTCCGTAGCGTTTGCGTGTTTAGAGCACGTTCTTGTCATCAATATACAGGGGGAAACAATAACGTCACAAACCATCAGTAACCCAACGTTTGACAACGGTACTCGCTTTGGTACGTTATTCGGCTATCCAGCTAGTAATGCGCTGCTTGCGGTGGCGAATAACCAGCAATTCTTTAGTTTGAAAAATGGTCATTTTCAGGAAATCAACTGGAAAACTGAGCAAACACAACGCACCCTCGCCTATTTAACCACTGAGGATTACTTATTCATCATTACGCCACAAGCACGGTTGATCGCTTATCATGCAGCGGATGATTTTGCTCAGCAATTCAGTTTATCGCTCTGGGACAATGCACCAACATTAGCAGAAGGCCAACGGATCCAAATGGCCTTCGATCCAAGAAATCAACAGTTATTCATCACCAATCCGGCAGATCAAACGGTGCTGCAACTCAGCGTGACTGAGTCACGGATTGTACAGCGTCACCAATTAGGCTTTATCCCTCAGTTTATTACTTGGTTAGGCACCACTGAGCACGAGCATCATCACTAAACCTCTCTTTGCAGCCCATCGTTTCGCTGGGCTGCAATACAGTCATTCGCCCCACTAATTGTTTAATATTTAATCTCATTCGGCATTTTAATGTGATTAGTGTCATATTTTTTTGGCTTAATCGTTCACTTGATGCTAGAATCCGCGCCAATTAAGTAGTCAGAAAATTCTTACACACTGGCTATTGCTAGGGATAACTTACCCACAGTACTTGAAGTGGCTCGCTATATAGCAAGTAAATGTATGCTTGATACACAAAGAGAGGCTTTGTGATGAAAAGAATGCAATACCGCTATCTTCCAGCAGCAAGGGTATATCATCATACGGATGTGACCGATTAGTTTTTACCGCGAGGTCACCCACTACCATGTCGTTTTTAAAAAATTTAGCCATTCGCAAAAAAATTGCGCTGGCGTTTAGTATTATTGCTGCCGTCAATATTATCTTTGGTGCATACCTTTACCGCTCTCTTAACTCTATTCAACACGATGTACTTAACCTGACCGACGATACCTTACCATCCATGATGATGGTCAATACCATTAAGTACAATATGTCCTCGGTACGTCGAGCGCAAATTGGTCTACTTTCTTCAACGGATAGCCACGAAATCGCCGAAGATATCCGCTGGATGGATGATCACTATCGCACTATTGATGCCGATTTAGCTCGTTATGAAAGCAGCATTTGGACCGATTATGAGCGCTCAATTTTTATGCCTGTCAAAAATTTATGGCAAGAGTATTTACGTGCTTTAAGTTCTTTTAATAACGATATTTTAAATAATAACATTACTGAAGCTCAGCGTGATTTACAAAATGCTTTACCAACGTTTGAGCGTCTAGAACTGGCGGTGGATGAGTTACTAAAACTTAACCTTTCCTATGTCGATAATAACCGTACTGAATTAACAGATTTAATTGGTACTATTAGTCAATTTTCTATTTCCAGTATTGTTGCCCTGCTTGGCTTTATGGTCTTTATGACTTGGTTACTGGCGAATTTAATCTGTCGTCCTTTACAACAAGTAGTTACTCAAGCCAACGCGATTGCTGATGGTAACTTAGGCCATCAAATGGATCGCCAACAAATTGGTCAAGATGAGCTGGGCGAACTGGCTGATGCTTGCACCACCATGCAAAATAATTTACGTGTGATGGTCGAAGAAATCGTTGCCGGCGCAACACAATTAACTCAAGCGGTTGATGAAGTCAGCGCGGTATCGGAGCAAACTTCACAAGGTATGCGCGAGCAGCAAGAAGAAGTGATGCAAATTGCTACTGCAATGACAGAAATGAAATCCACAGTCGCAGAAGTCGCACGTAATACCGAAGTGGCTTCAGATTCTGCCCGTGACAGTAATCAACAAGCCATCACTGGCGCACAACAAATGAATGCAGTCGCTAACTCTATTATCCAAGTGACACAAGAGATCTCTCAAGCAGAGCAACGCGTGCTAGAGCTAGAAGATCAAGCGCAACAAATTAATATGGTCGTCGATGTGATCAGCAATATTGCTGACCAAACCAATTTGCTTGCTCTCAATGCCGCAATTGAAGCCGCGCGAGCTGGTGAACAAGGTCGTGGCTTTGCCGTAGTTGCCGATGAAGTGCGAGCCCTTGCAGGGAAAACTCAGCAATCAACGGGTGACATTGTGGCTATTATCCAGAACTTACAAAGTTGCGCAGCAAAAGCACGTCAAGCAACAGCACAAAGCAGCGAGTTAATGGGCCAATGTGTCAATCAAAGTCATCAGACTCAAGAAGCCATCGAACAAATCAGCACCCAAAGTGCACAAATTGCTGATATGACGATTCAAATTGCCAGCGCTTGTGGTGAGCAAGATTCCGTCAGTGAAGAGTTGAGCCGCAACATTGAACGCATCAATGAGTCAGCGAAACAAGTCGCGCAAGGTTCATCAAGTGCCGCTCAAGCCTGCGTTGAACTCAGTCAACTCGCCGCTCAATTACAAAGCACGGTCAATCGCTTTCGGGTATAAAGCGATGCAGGTTAACCGAGGAAAGTCCTTGGGTATTGAATAAAGAAAATGGCGAGCTTTTATGCTCGCCATTTTTTTATCTATTTCTCATGATGATTTAACTGATATCACCATCATTAAGGCGCCATATCAACTTCAACTGGCAGATAATGCTTGGACTCTAAATGTAGCCATTCAGGGAGCACGGTACCGATGGAAATGGATGACCACGTGCCAGAAATAATCCCGATAAACATGGCAATAGCAAAGCCTTGTAATGGTTCGCCGCCCATTAACCAAAGAGCAGATACTGTCATTAATGAAGTCCCTGAAGTCACCATCGTGCGAGAGAAGGTTGCGATCACCGCTTGATCATTGATCTCTGCCAGCGGTGCTTTGGGTTTGGCAACCAGTAGTTCACGAATCCGATCGGAAATAATGATCGAGTCATTCAGTGAATACCCTAAGATTGCTAAGGTGGCGGCAAAAACGGTTAAGTTGAACTCCATTTGCGTCACCGCAAAAAAACCGAGCACTAAGATCACATCATGCAATAGCGCCAGTAAGGCACCACTCGCCAACCGCCACTCAAAACGAAACGAAAGGTAGCCTAATATACATAAGATACAGATCAATAATGCTAAGCCACCTTGATCGATCAATTCCTCACCAACTTGTGAGCCGACCATGCTATTACTCACCACTTCAATCTGAGATGAAATGGTGTTCAGTAACGTCTCTATTTCTGGAGCACTTTGCTGCTCTTCTACTAACGGGTAACGAATGACCCAGCGCCCTTCTTCACCAGACTGAATCACACTGGTAGAATCGCCCAGCTCCGGCTTGAGAACGTTCAACACTTGATCGTGGGTTAATGATTTATCCACTCTGACTTCAGTTACCATTCCGCCAGTGAAATCCAGTCCCATATTAAGACCACGAATCGCAAAAGCCGCTAATGCTAACAGGGTTAAAGCAATCGAAACAATATTGGTAATGTGTCGAATCTGTCGAATATGTTGTTTTAGATAAGTCACCATCGTTATATCCTCACATCTCGGCGACTATCACGTCCCCAGATCAAATTAATTAATGCCCGCGATGCAAATACACCGGTAAACATACTGGTGATCAAACCTAATCCCAGCGTTAATGCAAAGCCTTGAATCGGTCCATTACCAATCGAATACAACACAATCGCAGTAATCATCGTGGTAACGTTGGCATCCAAGATGGTGCTAAACGCACTGCTAAAGCCTTTATCAATCGCTTGGGCAAAACTACGCCCTTCATTTAACTTATCGCGAATTCGTTCGAAGATAAGTACGTTGGTATCCACCGCCATACCGACCGTCAACACCAAGCCAGCGATCCCCGGTAAGGTTAATACTGCCCCCGGTAACAGAGCAATTAAACCAAATAAACAGACCATATTGATCAGTAGAGCCGCGTTCGCCACCCAGCCTAAACGGCGATACCATAACGCCATAAAGGTTAACGTTAATGCCATGCCCAATGCCAAGGCAGCAAAACCGTTTTCAATATTTTCTGCCCCGAGTGATGCACCGATGGTTCTTTCTTCGACAATCGTCACTGGAGCCGTGAGTGAGCCGGCTCTCAATAATAGCGCTAATTGTTGAGCATCTTGATTTGAGCCTGCGCCGGTAATTCTAAACTGACTACCCAATTGCGATTGAATAGTCGCCACACTGATCACGCGTTCGCTGCGCTCCGTCTCTCCATTAGCATTGGTTTTGTACTCTCGATACACGGTCGCCATGGGTTTGCCAATGTGCTTGGCCGAAAAGTCACTCATTACTTTGCCACCCGCGTGGTCAAGCGAGATATTGACTTCAGAAAGGCCCATTTTGTCCATACCCGCGCGAGCATTAACGATATGATCACCCGTTAAAACTGGACGTTTATGCAAGATCACTAACTGACCATTATTGTCTTTCAGTTGTAAATCATCACGGCCAGCTATACCGCTAGTATTGACTTCATAAAACGCTAAGCTTGCCGTTGCACCAATGACGTTTTTCGCTTGCGCAGGATCTTGTACCCCAGGTAACTCAATACGAATACTATGTTCACCCTGACGCTGAACTAAAGCTTCGGTAATGCCAAGTTCTTCAATACGATCTCGCATGATTTTCAAGTTTTGCTGGATGGTCGCTGATTGAAAATCCAACTTATTTTGCTTACTGGGCTGCACTGTCAGTTGATCAGAAGACGACTTCACCTCCCAACCTTGATAATTTTCTTTAACAAACTGACTAATTTTATTGAGTGAGGCTCGTGAGTTGACGGTGACTAAAAAGCCATCATTACCTTCATGCTCAATTTTCACACCGCGAATGTGTTGATTAACGAGCATCTCTTTTATTTCATCAGTAATGCCATCTCGTTGCTCTTGAAACGCCTTATCGACATCGACATTAAGCAAAAACTGTACGCCACCGCGTAAATCCAAACCGAACTTAATTGGAGTAAATCCCATTTGTGTGAACCAAGGTGGAGCGACTGAAACGTAAGAAAAAGTTAAACTTTCTCCTTCTTGCACGAGATTATCTAAAAGTTTACGCGCTTGAGTTTGCTCTGTTTCGGTTTTAAAAACCAACGTGGTGTGGTTATTTTCCTGACGGATTTCTTGTGCATTAATTCCCTGCTTTTGCAGCAGTTGATTAACGGTTACTACATTATTTAAAGGGCTGTCTTTTTGATTAGACTCAATTTGAATTGATGGTTGTTCACCATACCAAGTAGGAATAGCACTTAAACCAAGTAAGACAACGGTTATAACCAATACCACGTATTTCCATGTCGCATAGCGATTCATAATACGCGCTGGCGTTTTAGCGGTTTTTCTCTGCATAACTCTCTCCTCGGGCATAGCCGAGTTAAAAAACTAAAATTGTGACATTGTCACGTAAAAGGGGGATTAAGCAGAAAGGAAATGGCTATTTAATGCCACGTACATCGCGTTGGTCTCTTTCCAGCCAGAAAGACGATGTGAGGCATGAAAATGCTGATAGGGAATGGAAATCCAAGTTTGGGCAGCATAGCTTTCTGCATCGATAGAACGAGGCAGAGCGTCATTTCCTTCAAGATGAGGAAAATCAAAGCCATTATCGAGAGGTAAGTTGATCTCGGTGAGCTGCAAGCGAGGCGGATTAAGAATGGCTTGGGTAATACTTTTCGCCAACGTGTCGCTGGTTGGCACCGAATCGACATCGATCGGACTCTCTTGAGAATCAAACTCAAATGGATTTTGTACGCTATGTGAAGCTGCATCCCAAACAGAATGGTTGAGAGTAATACTTGAGGTAGGGTAATTTTCCGAGCACGCCAATGCCTGCGAAGGTAATAACAACGCAAGAAAAGCTAGCCAGAAAAAATACGTTATACGTTCAAGCATGATCAATTCATTCTTAATAAGACAGCTCAGTGTAGAACTGAGCGAAGTGTGACTCAAGTAAAATTTTTGTCAAAGATAACTAATGCGTTTATCGCTAATCGTAAGCCATGCCTAATATCTTAATCATTATTGATAAAAAATCGCCCCAGTTTGTGCATTAAGATAAATTTTATTCGCTTGGTTTAAACCACCACAATAGACAAAATAAACGTCCTCAGACTGATAACGAACGGAGCGAACCCAACCTCCTAACTCTTTAAAATCACCCGGAACACAGGTTTTATCAGTCAGTAGCTGATCCGTGGTTTGAATAAATAGGGTTTTAAATACCTCTAAATCATCTGAATTCATAATATAACTCAGTACGGTTTCACGCCGCTCCTCTGGGGTGATCACGGGCGGTTCGACCACCAATCCATCCAACGGAATCCATTCCGCCACTTCAGGGCCCCCTTCTTCATAGACGTAAAAAGGCGTTAATCTCCCCCAACCCTGTTGTTTTTCATACAAAAATACCGGTTCACCACGATAAAGTAACCGATGGACAAATCCATCTCTATCAGGTTGCTCGCGCACACCAAGCGTAGGTTCATTGACGTAATAGTCCATGATCTCTGGCATAACAAAAGCAGGATCACTTGGCTCATACTCTTCAGATATTGGTATTTCAGGCGTCAAACGTTGATTTAAAGCCTCTAATCGTTCTTGCTCTGGCTTGTAATAAAATAGGTAATAGCCAGCACCCGCACAGGCTAAACCAAAAATGAGAAGCAGCAGCATAAGTACTTTCTTCATAATCGTTAACTCCTCATTCTCTCTTTTACTAAAGGTTTTCTTGTTAGCCAATACTCAGTTTACATTGTAAATTTTCATTTTTCCTGATTACCATATATGCACCAATATTGAGCGAGCGCACGAACTCAACATATTGGAAGTAATCTCTCGCTTTAAAGGTCTATAATCATGGCTTAATAATCATTATAAGTTAATCATGTCATCGTCACAGGCTAAATATCTCACTCAATTTTTGATTGTATTGTGCATACTCGGATGTGTACCTTTTCTCTATTTCGCTCACGAGCTTGCAAAACTAGAACGTCACTCTGTACCAACTAACACAGAATCAACCATCGCCGTCGATACCTCACAATTTACGGCTTTAAATCACAATGGAGAAAGGGTTCTTCATTTGTCGTCTTCCTCAGACGATGACGCTAGTGATCCCATCGCCCATTTATCACAACAATCACCGGAACTCTGGCGATCGATTCAACAACAAGATCAAGGCTTGTTTATTTATCAAGGCCGTCACTATCATTTTATGCAGCTCTCGCTACCAAAGACTGAGCGAGAAGGGACAAGCTTAATAATTTTTAACAGCCATGATCCACAAACCGTCGAGCAACAACGCACCGCGAAACGTCACGATCTACTCGTACAAGCCATCAGCGTCTTTTTGCTGCTTAGTGTGGTGGCCGGAAGCGGTGTGGTTTGGAATATCACTCACCAGAAAAATAGCCTTGAAAGTAAATTAGCTTTAGCGGCGATGAACGGTATGTCTGCCATTGTGATTACTGACAGGCAAAACCGGATCATTAAAGTCAATCAAGAGTTTACCCGTTTAAGTGGCTACCGTTTAGAAGAGGTGCAAGGCAAGCAGCCGTC
The DNA here is from genome assembly GCF_009904835.1 of Vibrio sp. V33_P6A3T137. Taxonomy (NCBI): domain Bacteria; kingdom Pseudomonadati; phylum Pseudomonadota; class Gammaproteobacteria; order Vibrionales; family Vibrionaceae; genus Vibrio; species Vibrio sp. V33_P6A3T137. The sequence goes on from NZ_WXWK01000067.1 coordinate 20,047, forward strand.
GATATTTGCCTCAGGCAAACACAATCAACAATTTTATGTTGATATGTGGAAATCGCTACAAGAAGACGGCTTTTGGGAAGGTGAAGTGATCAATAAGCGCAAAGATGGTTCTCAGCTAACAGAAATTCTCCGAATTCAAACCATTTTGGATGACCAAGGGGTCATTCAATACTACGTTGCTTCATTTGTCGATATCACTCAACACAAAGCGTTGGAAAATAAACTGCGTGAACAGAGTGAAAAAGATGCCTTAACGGGGATTTGGAATCGCCGAAAGTTTGACCAACAAATTCGTCTTGAATGTCATCGTGTTAAACGTTATCCAGAGCACGAGCACTCTTGTCTCGCCATTTTAGATATTGACCACTTTAAACGAATTAATGATCAATTTGGCCATAGTCATGGCGATTATGTTATTCAATCTGTCGCTGAAACGTTGCGTGATGGTCTACGTGAATCGGATTTTTTAGCACGTATTGGTGGAGAGGAATTCGCGATTATCTTACCCCATACCCCTATCGAGGAAGCGCAAGCGGTGATTGAGCGATTACGGATCAAAGTGTATCAACTGCACGCCCAAAATGTTTCGATTAGCGCCGGGATCAGTGACATCATGGGGTCGGAACAAGAAACTTATCAACGAGCAGATAAAGCGTTGTATGAATCGAAAGCCACTGGACGTAATCAAGTTTCCATATTACTCAGTCAAGAAATGGCAAACTAAGTATATGATCACTCAGCCTCTCACCTATTTAGTGCGCATGCACGATACTGGTGCAAAAACAAGCAGCATGAACCGACGTCTTGTCGTGCTGGTTGTCGTGCTGGGACGTTAATAATGACGTTTTTTGCTCTGTGAGCAAGCTCCAAAGCGATACGACGAGGACGCTCATCAACCAATTAGTGACTGTTTTTTGTCTACGAGCCAATTTGCATGATCGTTGCACAACTATAGCCTAGCCTGAATAGAGGCAGCGATAGTGAATGCGTAGTAGCGTCACTTAATGTAAACAAGAATGCTGTCACGTCAAGCGGCCAAGGGAATATGACTAGCGTTTCACTATTTTGGCCCAATATTTGTACTATTCTGTATACAATCGTCGATTGCACAATAATAGGGAGACAAAAGATGCAAGATACCTTAACCGTCGTTTTAGCTGGAGGAATGGGTTCACGCTTATCTCCCCTGACCGATGACAGAGCAAAACCCGCCGTTCCGTTTGGCGGTAAATATCGTATTATCGATTTTACCCTCACTAATTGCTTGCATTCGGGGCTACGGCGTATTTTGGTACTCACGCAGTATAAATCCCACTCCTTACAAAAACATTTACGCGATGGTTGGTCGATTTTTAATCCAGAATTGGGGGAATTTATTACGGTCGTCCCTCCTCAGATGCGTAAAGGTGGCAAATGGTACGAAGGCACGGCCGATGCACTGTTCCATAATATGTGGTTGTTATCGCGCAGTGATGCAAAGTATGTTGTCGTGCTTTCTGGCGATCATATTTATCGTATGGACTACGCCGCGATGCTGGAAGAACATATTGAAAATCAAGCAGAACTGACGATTGCCTGCATGGAAGTTGCTCGTCAAGATGCTTCAGCATTTGGTGTTATGGCGATTGATGAAGCGCAACGAATTTGTTCCTTTGTTGAAAAGCCGAATGACCCACCTACTCTGCTTAATAATCCCGATCGCAGTTTGGCATCAATGGGCATCTATATTTTTACTATGGAAACATTAAGACAAGCACTGTTTGAAGACGCAGAGCTTGAGCACTCAAGCCACGATTTTGGTAAAGATATTATCCCCAAACTGATTCCCTCGGGTCGCGTGTTTGCTTATCAATTTGCCAATGAAAAAGGGCGAGTTGCCAAAGACTGTTACTGGCGGGATGTCGGTACCATTGATTCGTTTTATGAAGCCAATATGGATCTGCTTGAGCCTGTCCCGCCAATGAATCTTTATCAGAAAAACTGGGCGATCCGCACTTATGAGCCTCAACTGCCTCCTGCGCGTACTGTCTCGTCAGCCACGGGTAATGAAGGTATTTTTATTAACTCGATCATTGCCAATGGTGTCATCAATTCCGGCGGTTCGGTACAACACTCTATTGTCTCATCCAGCGTCAGAATCAATGATGGGGCAACGATTGTCGATAGTATTCTCTTTGATGATGTGGAAGTCGGCGAAGGCTGCCAGTTAGTCGGATGTATTATCGATAAACACGTCAAAATTCCGCCTTATACCAAAATTGGTGTCGATCGCGCTGCTGATTTACAACGCTTTACGTTATCGGAAAAAGGCATCGTTGTCGTGCCGGAAAGTTACCAGTTTTAAAGCCTCGACTGTGAATCGTTAAGCATAGAAAAGACCGCCATGTATCGGCGGTCTTGTTACCGTTAAGGAGTCATGCTAATCCTTATGGGCAAGCCACTTCATCCCAAAACCAATTAGTTTGAGTCGGTGATTCCCAAGGTCCTGGATTATTTTTAGCAATAAAACACTTTCCGTTATACGTCACTGTCGTGCCATTAGCGACTTGGCTAACACCGGGTTGCCATTGCACAACGTCTCCAGGGGTGCCACCACCATTGCCCGGATCTTCACCATTACCACCGCCATTACCATCAGAAAGGTCGGCCAACGGTAAGTCTGGTTGCTCAGCTTTAAAAGCGTACTCTCTGCCATTAATGTTAACGCTGTAGTTCGCTGGCCCAGAAATCGGTAAGTAATACACCATATCCAGTTCATAGCTCTCTCCCGCCGGTAATGCTTTCCATGCTGGTAATGAGAAGGCGACACGATGCATCGTCCCATCGAACCCTCCAATATTATTACTTCGCGTATGGCCTGAAGCAATAACGGCTAAGCCAGCACCAGATTGATCTTTCGCGTTATCCGGTGTAGAAACAGGGATATCAAACTGGAACTGCGTTCCTCCAGGAAGGTCAACCCCTGTATGGTTAGTAAAGGTCAAACGAGGGTTAATCGGATAGTTTTGATCGCCGACTTTGAAGCCATCGATGGTGACTCGAATATCCACCACTTGGTCAGGGATTGCGCCAGTTGCCAATCGATTACCATAAGGGGAAGCGGATTTGAACTTTTCATACATGGCTTTGGTCATGGTATTACCCATGTGGTACTCACCATTACCGCTAGCACAAGCTTGCTCTGTCCAATCAATTTGTCCACGCTGACCATTGGCATCGAGTACGTAGCAGTTATAGTCTCCGGCTAATTCCCAGAACATAATACCGCCGATTTCTTTATCAATAACGTAGTCCGCTTTAATATCAATCGATTGTTTATCTTCGGTAGAAAGGAAGACTCGTTTTTCCGCGTTCCATAACCAAGGGGCAATCGCAACACTATCAAAATGACGCTGGTATTGGCCTACCCACGGTGTACTTTCAGGATGCAATCCATAAGCGGCCAAATAGGATCCCCAAATGCCTTTTTCGAGGTTTTTGGCATGCCACATTGGGTTAGAACCTGCGCCCATTTCATTACCATTGGCATCCAAATCATGCCACATGTTATCCAAACCGAGAGCGCCGTAGCCACAGTTATTCTTTTCTCCTTCTCCAGTACCCGCTGGACACTCATTTTGATTCGGTAAAGGTGCTCGTCCCCAAAGGCCATTTTCACCTCCCGTCACCCCTTGCCATCCTCGCGTATAGTAAGGCACACCAATATTAATCCGTCCCGCTGGCATTGAGCCACGGAAATAATGGAAAGCCCAATCGGTGTTCAGATAGCCGATGCCACCATATTGTGCTGTCGTATAAACGCCCCATTGAGCAAGTTCAGAGTCTTTACCCGTGTCGTAAAGAGCCGCATTATGTCCAACATGATCATTCCAAGCACCATGTAAGTCATAAGTCATGATGTTGACATAATCGAGATACTTCGCCACTTCCATGGTTTCCATACCACGTAGTAAGTAGGCAGATGAAGGGGCGGCGATAGTCAACATATAGTGAATACCATCTTGCTCACTAGCGATATCTAATCGCTCACGCAGCACCCGCATTAACTCATGGTAAGAGCGCATGAGATAAGGACGACGTGATTCAGCGAAGGCTTTATCATCGGGATTACCGGCACCAGACATCGAGGTTGGGTATTCATAATCAATGTCTAAACCATCAAAACGGTATTGACGCATCATCTCTATTGCGGAATCAACAAAAGTAGAAATCGCCTGATGATTAATAGAACCATCAGCATTGGTCGTCATAGTGTAGAAACCACCATCGGCGATTCGCTCACCATTATCGGCAAAATGACCACCCGTTTCCGCCCATCCGCCAATCGAGATCAAGGTTTTGACATCATAACGTTCTTTATAGGTTGCTAACGCGCCAAAGTGACCTTTAAAGCCCAGTGTCGGATCAATATCAACCCCATCCCATTCTTTTCCAACCGCAGGGTTGTTGGGGTCATCAACATTACCGATGTTGACCTTGCCATCAGAGCCAATACCGACAAACGCGTAATTAATGTGGGTCAGGTTTTGCCAAGGAATATCTTTCACTAAATAGGAGGTTTGAGGATCATCCCCCGCTCGCCAACTGGTGAAATAACCAATCACACGTCTTGGTTGACCACCTGCCATGATTTCACGTCCTTGCTCGTCGTAGACAGTACAATAAGGAACATTAACGCCTTCAGTTTGATACAAACCATCAGGACGACACGTATTGGCAATAGGCGCATGGGCGACGGTTAATGTTAATATCGAAGAGCTGGATAGCGCACCTTTATCATCCGTGACTTTAGCTTGGATGGCTAAATTTCCAGAACGGGTGACTTCGTAATCAAAAATATATGGCGCTTGTGATACCGTTGCAATGCGTTGGCCGGAGATAAAAAATTCTACCTTAGCCACTTGACCATCGCTATCGTTGGCGTCCGCAGAAACTCTTACCGTATCACCCAACTCAGCCGTGTTAGTTGACAGCGTTATTTCAACCGTTGGCGGCTGATTATCATCGCCACCCGTATCACCATCTTCACCAGCGTTGCCAGTATCACAGCTACCAAGTAATTGCCACGGCGCATAATCACCGGAGAATTGGGCTGGGTTATTATTTTGTGTCCAATATTTCGCTTGATAGGCCACATGATCATGTTGAACTTGAGCACCACTAGTGTATACCGCACCAGACTGCCAATCTTCCAATCCATCACAGTTCACGGCGGCATAGCTGTTTAACGCCAGTAAACAGGAGACAGAAAGTGTGCTGAGTGTAAATACCCCTTTGGGTACTTTTACTTGCTTTAAGTGCATGTCTTTTTCCTTAAGTTATTGTTTCCAAATATTAAAGCAAACAGTCCTTACTCTGCATGCTTTAAATCTTTCGTGAAATAACTGTAGAACAGTCCACTTATTTAGCACCTAATAAAGTGTCAAAGTTAAGAATCACTCGCAAATGACCGCTTAAAGCCAGCAAGGTTTACATACTTATTTTGCATCAAGAGCTAACTTATTGAAGAAAGGCTATCTTTCAAGGTTGGTGCATGATAGGCAATGACGACGATTCAATACTGCGTAGCAAATCGATAAACAATAAGCTCACAATGGCGATGATTAAATTTTCGCTAGAGCACCTCGAGGAGTGTGATTAAAATGGCGTTTATACTCTCGGCTAAATTGTGAAGGACTGCTATAGCCAACCAGCCGCGCAGCATCATTAACCCGCTTACCCTCGATTTGAATTAACTCTTTGGCTTTATTTAAACGGACTTTTTTAAGATACTGCAAGGGTGATTCCATGGTGACGCCACGAAAGGCTTGATGAAAAGCCGAGACACTCATGTTCGCTTCTTCGGCTAACGTATTAACTGTTAAAGATGTGGCATAATCACGATGCACTTTACTCAACGCTTTCGCTATTCGGGCATAGTGTCCTTCGTGATGAGCCAGTTCAAACAGCACGTGTCCCTCTGAGCTGGTCAGAGCTCGAAAAGCCATCTCTTCAAGCAAAGATCCGCCTAATAACTCCGCCTCTAATCCATCAATTAAAGCATTCATCAGCCTTTTACAGCTATTAAGCATGGTATGATTCATCTGTACCGATTTCAGGCCACAAGGATTATTCGCATCAACTGGCGGTTTAAAACCGTTTTCCTCTAAGGCGGCAACCTGCTTGAGCAATAGTGAATGATCAATATCAATGGTTAACCCTAATAATGGTTGATTCTGTTTAGCTACCGCTTCACATTCAAGTGGCATCGGCACACCAACCACCAGATAATCATTCGGTCCGTAATCAACGGCGTTCGCCCCTAAATGAATGCGTTTCTGCCCTTGACCCAAAATCACAATCCCAGACTGATAGATAAACGGCTGACGCGAGTTACCTTGACTGCTGCGATAAAACCACACTCCAGGGATCGCAGTATCAGTGCAGCCCTCAAGGTGATGTAGCGCATATTTATCAACATAGTTTTGCATCAATTGCACCAGATCTGGCTTTTCTTCCGTTTGATTGACCATTCTGTTCAAACCATCGTTTATTGTAGAAATAGGCAATAAATTTACAGGAATCACTCTATTGCTACCACAATTATTCTACTATTATGCATCTTGCAATGTATCAACCCAACTCTTGACTCCGCCAAAAACGAAGCCCATAGCAGCGAATACTGCATCTTTAATAAAGGTCAAACGGTGGTCATATTCCTAATAAGAGGTACGAGTAATGCAATTTACCTATGTCAATCCGACTCAAATTTATTTCGGTCAGCAGCAGATCGCGGCAATTACCCAAGCGATTCCACGTCAGCATAAGGTTCTGGTCATCTACGGTGGTGGCTCAATTAAACACAATGGCGTTTATCAGCAAGTGGTCGATGCCCTACAAGAACATACTTGGCTGGAATTTTCCGGTGTCGAGCCAAACCCAACCAAAGAAACCCTTGATAAAGCCGTTGCTATCGTTAAACAGCAAGCGATTGATTTTATTCTTGCCGTTGGTGGTGGTTCAGTGATTGACGGTTCAAAATACGTCGCAGCCGCCGCTAAATACTCAGGCGATGGTTGGGATATCATGTTAGGTAAACATCATGTCACCGATGCAACACCAATTGGTGCGATTCTCACCTTGCCAGCCACTGGCTCTGAATCAAACTCTGGTGCAGTGATCACCAAAGCAGCAACTCAAGATAAACTCTCGTTCTTATCACCATACGTGCAACCTAAATTTGCCGTGATGGACCCCGACGTCATGAAAACACTACCGGAGCGTCAACTCGTTAATGGTTTAGTCGATGCTTGGGTACATATTTGCGAACAGTATCTCACCTATCCAACCCAAGCGATGGTCCAAGATGGCTACGCTGAAGCCCTATTGAAAAATCTCTTGGTGTTGGGCAAAGATTTTGCGCAAAGAGATAACGACGCTTGGCGTGCGAATTTGATGTGGACGGCAAACCAAGCACTGAATGGATTAATTGGCAGTGGTGTTCCCCAAGATTGGGCGACACACATGATTGGCCATGAACTGACTGCATTATGGCAGGTTGATCATGCTCGCTCACTGGCCATTGTCCAACCAGCACTATTGCGCAACCAATTAGCGGCTAAGAAAGCGAAGTTGGAACAAATGGGGCAACGCGTATTTAACTTAGCGCCGAGTGAAGATTTAGCCTTACGGACTATTGATGCGATTGAAGCGTTTTATCATCAGTTGAATGTCGATACTCAATTCTCTGCGCCCGATATGACCGCAGAGCAAGCTGTCGATAAGGTAATTGAACAACTGGAAGCGCATGGAATGGTGGCTTTGGGTGAACATCAAGCGATCACCCTTGAGCAATCGCGCGATATTCTTACGCAAGCCTTTATTTAATCAATTTGAGCAGCACTGCGGTGCTGCTCTTTCCCACCTTATTTTTAAGCCTAAATAATAAGATTTTTAAATTTGTGACCGCCATCATTTTTTATTGACGGTAAATTGAATCTCTTCTACTATTTGCACAGCTTTTCATCTGAATAGTAGACCATCGTGACCATTCATCGCCTTAACATACTGATATTAGTATTGTTGATGAGCTTGTTTTTTGCTCAGGCGGCAGTGTACTCACAAAATCATCCGACACTTTCATTGAGTAACGCTCATCCTACTGTTGTTCAAGATGATACAAGCGCTGCCACTCAGACGTCGAGTAACGTCAACGACAATAAAGAAGCCGTGCAACCTCATCACGCTATCCCCCATTTAAACCATTACCGATTAAATAGCGAAGATGAATACGCCTCATTGGGGCTGATCCCTATCTACTACTTACTCGCTGAAATTGTCTTATTGCCTATTGCTATTCTATCGATTGGCTATCGCCCATTGTTCAACCACAATATTGATTGGTCTTATTATACACACCGTTCATCAACCTGTATTTATGGCTGTAACAATAACAACTTACAATACAAGTTTACCCATTCTCGTCATTACTAATTTAAGACTGGTTTAGTCTTTCATAAATACCATATTGCTAAAAACTGATCTTCTTTGATAGACAGTATATATTTCTATACCTAATCAACTAACTATCAGTAAGATAATGGTTTATCTTTCTAACCACTTAAATATTTTTAACTAATAACGAGTTATACACGATGAAACTTAAACATAAACTTATTCTTTCTTTATTAATACTCATTTTTATTATGAGTAGTTTTACTG
>NZ_WXWK01000171.1:0-28616 GCF_009904835.1 Vibrio sp. V33_P6A3T137
GCATATAAGTGCGTAAAAATCTGACGCATCTAAAGGTAGGTTAAGAAACAAAACATGCGCGTGATTTTCATCACAATTTCTGAAAGGTGTTAATAATTGAAACTATTCCATTAGACTAAGTTCACTCTGCTATTGAGATTATCGAGTCTAAATCGACGATCTTACGTGAGAAAATTATTTTGCTGCCAATGTAAGACAGTTTTAACGATTCACGATTAGTTATCTTGAGAAAAAGTATCTAAAACTCTTAGGTGAGCCCCACGGCTAAGCATTTAAGTTAAACCCTATGGGGCAACGGTGTGTTTGCCGTGAGCGGCTCAGGCACACCTCTGGACAAAAATGAGATAGAGCATTCCCCTAACATACTGGTTTGGAATTAGGAAAAGTATGGTAGACCAGCTTATTCCAATGTAATGGAATCACTACAAATATAATGCATTCTGACCTGACTCTGCAAAATACTAACAGGGTAACAGAAACATATATGCCAATGTCTCTTTAATGACATTCTCTATGCTAGTTTCTTGTGTCGTATTTCCCTCGGTTACCCATGTTATTGACTTTCCTGTCTTATCAATTAAATGATCAGGTCCGCTCGAGTGAATTGTTAGCTGAACAGCTCCATTTATTCTCGCGTGTCACTCTTCGTCTCCTTCCCTAACTCGGTAAATCAAAGGAACTAAAGAAAGGATGAGAAGTGCTATAAGAGTGCTCAAAACAGCGGTCGATTCTCGCCCCATTCCTGCAGCCATGCCGATTGCTGCCGTTACCCATATACCTGCGGCTGTAGTCAGCCCCCGAGTCTCTACTTCTTTCGTCCCCATTATTATGGCGCCAGCCCCGAGAAACCCGACACCTGCAGTCAAGCCCTGTAATACGCGACTCAAATCTGCGCTTGATGCCCCTGCTTGTTGAGGAATGAGAACGAAGAGGGCGGCCCCTATGGCAACCAGCATATGCGTTCGAACACCTGCACTCTTACCATGCCGGGCCCGCTCATATCCCAATAAACCGCCAAGGATTGCAGCAACCAGAAGACGCAATGTGATACGTGTAAGTTGCGCCACATCGGGGATATCGGAGAATTCCGACAGCACTGTATTCCATATATCTTGCCACATGACTACATTCCTAATTGTTACTTTTTGTTTTCCAGTGCTTCATCATTATAATTCAAACATTATCGCTTTCGAGGACGTTTTGTCCCACATCTGCACTATTATTAGTCCGCTATTCTCTTATTGGCATAACATGTTTTAGAATATCTGCTAACGTGACTACGCCAATCATCTTATCGTCTTTGCTTACGACAGCAAGTTGCACACTCACTTCCCGCATGCGTGCCAGTGCTTCGTATATTGGCATTTTAGCGTCTATGACGTAAGCCTTACGTGCAATTTCTCGTGCAGGTTTGTCAGCAGGTTCTAACAAGGTATCACGTACATGAACTACAAGCGGCTTCAAGCCTTGACTGCCGAATACTAGAATGCGCAAGTGTCCAGATTCCATTGAAAGAGTACGAACATCTGCAACGGTTGCATGCTCATCCACATGCGCCATTACTTGATCTTCAGTTACCAAGGTTTCAATTGGAATTAAGCTCATATCTATGAGACCAGAAAGCTGTTTTTGTATATTTGGTTTCAGTGTACCAACTTTACCGGAATGCTCCACGAGTTGGCGAATAGTATTGATATCTTGCCCACCTACAGCCGCGCTTTCTACTGGCTCAACACCAGATGCTTTTACTAGTCGATTGGCGATACGGTTGATCCAGTTCAGAAGTGGACGTAAAGGCCATACGTAAGCACGCGCTACCATACCAACCGCAAGCGCAGATTTTTCCGGGTGAGCAATAGACCAGGATTTTGGTGCCATTTCACCGACCACTAAATGTAAGAATGTTACTACGAAAAGTGCGATACCAAAGGCCGCACCATCGGCAGCCCAATCAGGTAATCCCATTGCCACAAACACTGGCCCAATCCAATGATCAACTGCTGGTTTGGTGACTGCGCCAAGTGCAAAGGTACAGAAGGTGATACCCAATTGAGCACCCGCTAGCATCAACGTCAGGTCATTCATACCCCTTAAAGCTGCGCGGGCTGAAGCGCTTTCCACAGCCATTTCTTCAAGACGGTGGCGACGTGCACCTATTAACGAAAATTCAATAATTACAAAGAAGCCACTTAATATGATAAGGGCTGTTGTTATCAGGATTACAATTAACGGATCGGTCATCATTCTTTACCCTCAACTGAATTTTCTACAAGCTTCACACGCACCTCTGTTGGAACGTGCCGCTCCACACGTAATACTTTAACCTCAAGATGTCGCTTAAATAGCTCGCCAGAAGCAAATTCAGACGGGTCAACAGGTAACTCGATGATAACTTTTTCACCTTCAGTTGGTAGCGCACCACGTTTAGCAATCAGAAGCCCCGCGATCGTTTCTACATCATCTTTTGGTAAGTCGTAACCAATCGTACGCTCTACTTCGTCGATGTGAACGTCACCGTCCATTAGCCATACATTATCGCTTTCTGATACCACAGCTTCGCCGTCGTCCGCGTCGTGCTCATCGGTAATTTCGCCCACAATTTCCATCGCTAAATCTTCAACCGTCAATACGCCAGCAAAACCACCGTATTCGTCAATAACGCAAGCTAATTGATTGGTAGATATCACCAGTTGTTCAAGTGCATCAGGCAATCTCATCAGCGTTGGTAGCACAGTAGCTGGGCGCATCACTGACTCCACAGTGTCGTCTACATAGCCAGCATCGATGCGAGCAAGTACATCTGGTAGATGAACAACACCGATAGGCACATCATCGTCATTGACGACAGGATAGCGCGTGTGTGCTTGTGCCATCAGCGATAACAACTCTATCAGTGTGGTATCAGGCTCAACCCAGTCCACTTGTGAACGAGGCACCATCGCGTGCTCAACATCTCGTTCAGGAAAATCTAGGATGCGATCCATCATCAACGATAGCTCGATAGGGATATCACCACTTTCACGAGAATTGGTAATAATATGGTGTAAGTCTTCCTCCGACGCACTTACATCAAGATCATGTACGGGCTCAATGCGGACCGCACGAAGTAGAAGATTCGCAGATTTATCAAAAAAGCTGATGAAAAATCCAAACGCCGCCATATAAATTAGCGTCGAACGGGACATCATAAGGGACATCGGCTCTGCATTGGCAATTGCGAGGTTTTTCGGATAAAGCTCACCGAAAATCATTTGAACGATCATTGCAACAACAAGAGTGGTAACAGTACCGATAGCAATACCTACTTCTAGCGACAGTCCGAAGTATTGCAGTATTACGCCCATAGATTTACCTAGAAGCGGCTCCGCAGTAAAGCCTAAAACTAGGCCAGTTACCGTAATACCAAGCTGAGCACCAGATAACATAAAGCTGGTACGTTTGGTGACGGCAAGCGCACGCTTGGCGGCTTCATCGCCAGTAGCAGCTAGGGTTGCTAGTTTTGCTCTATCCACTGCCATATACGCGAACTCTTGAGCAACAAAATAGCCATTTGCTGCAATAATTGCCAGCATGAATAGAATGCCGAATAGAAGGGTAAGAAAAGGCTCAATCATTGATGTGCTCTCCCTTGATGACAAGACGCCAAGAAGGTTTGACACAATCGACTAGAGTTGGGGTCCACAAAGTATTCCTATATTAATAACACAAAAAACAGTATATATTCGCGAGGATTAAATAGTCTAGTTGTATCGCCAATATCCAATTTGATTTAACAACCCTATACGATCAGTTTTACTAACACGAATATGTTTATATCTAATCTATGTGTGCCACCTGAAATTTAGTGACCACTACAAATAACATCACACCATTTCTCATAAGCTTCCCTTTGTTGATCGAGATAATCGTAATCAAGATAATGGCTTTGAACGCCAACGTGAACTTTATGCCCTAACATGGTTTCACCGACGTGATACTGAATGCCCATCGACTCCCATATATTGCGTGCTGTTCTTCGCATATCGTGATTCGTTGTTCGAGGGAAACCTAGCTCTTCCATCTTTACCGCTAGTTTGGCTCCAAAGTCCACAGGAATACTCTCTGCCATAGGCCTATCTTCCTGAGCAACGACGGGAGGAAACATAATTTCAAACTCGGGCCATATTTCAAACTGTCTTTTTATGATTGTCGCGGCAAGCCTTGGTATTGCTCTGCGGATCTCCCGCCCATCCTTCTTCCTTGTCTTATTGTTCTCCTTCGGCACTGTCCAAACCATCCTATCCAAGTCAAAGTCTTGCTTCTTAGCTAAACGCAGCTCATTCGAACGGTTGGCAAATATCATCATCAGCCGCAAAAAGTTTTTATTACTCTCATGTACAGGTAGCGTTGATATTGCCTTCCAAATAACAGGCACCGACTCAGCATCCTGCCTCCCCCTTTTGACATCCGTGGGTTGGCCAACATCTTGCTTTTTCAATTCAGAAATGACGTTATGCTGCACTAAACCATGACGTACCGCGTAGGATATAACCTGTTTTAAACGTGACATAAGGTTAGCCGAATGCTTAGGGCCAACTCTTCGTTTCGCCTTTTGAAATACTGGCATGAAGTCCGATAGATCCAACTGCTTAACTGGATAAGCCCCAAGATAAGGAGAGATATCCACCTCAAACATCTTTTTAAGGCTGGGCCATCGCTTTATGTTCTCTTTGGCATGGTATTCAACCCAGTAATCAATGATCTCATCGAGAGTGATAGGTTTGCTTGTTTCCGGTGCCAATGATTTACGGGGATCTATTCCACTCGCTACGAGCTCTGCTTTCGCATCTCTTTCTCTTAATGCGTCTCGGATCTTCATCGCAGGGTATTCACCAAGCTTTAGCTTTATCGGCTTACCAAAAAAGCTTACTCGATAAATCCAAGTAATTTTACCTTTCGGACTGATCCGAACACCAACACCATCACGGTAGGTAATTTCTGGTTTGCCACTGTACGGTTTCCCGTAAACAGAGCGCAACCAAGTATCTGTAATTGTCACGATAGCTTGTACCAAATTTTCAGCGGGAATAAGATTTGGTACAAATTTGGTACAAAGCAAGGACGAATGCAAGCTAATTATGATGGCTTCATGTCGATCTAAAAAAATGGAAAATTAAAGAAAACTGGATTTAACTGTATGAAATAAAAGATAAAAAATGAAAGGATTCGAATCTTGGCTAGGAATTGAGAATGTAAAGGAAAGGGAGGCGTTGACATACACCAAGCAACACGTGTTCAGTACGTTAAAAGTAAACATCGATGGTCACTCGGTAACACGAATACCGGATCATCAACGTTGGACGATTGTACCTAGGTCACATCCTTAATGTAAAGGATGAATGCGAAACCAAATAAATAAGCCCGTAGCATTCCACCACGGGCTTAATATCAGTAGTAATTAAGCTTCGCTAGGGCGACGGCTTGAAGTACTTGGGCGATCACCGCGATAGCTGCTACGGCCATCCGCGCCGCGGTTGCGGTCAAAACGGCGCTCACCTTCACGAGGAGGACGAGAATCACTGCGTGCTGGACGTGGTGCGCCATCACGAGCGCCACGGTAACCACCACCATCACGATTACCTTCTGGACGACGACCACGTGACTCACGGAAGTCATCAAAATCACACACGACTGCACCCACCTCTTTCTGACGAATACGTAGCTTACGCAATTTACCCGTCACATCGCTAGACATGCTTTTTGGTAACTGAACAAACGTATGGCCTTGGGCTAATTTAATCGCACCGATAGAACCTTTGGTTAGACCAAGTTCATTAGCTAATGCGCCAACGATATCTTTAACTTGTACACCTTGATCACGGCCAACTTGTAATTGGTAAGTATCCCAATCAACATTACGCACGTTATCACGGCTACCAAATTCACGACGACCATCACGGCTGTCTGTACGGCCATCACCCGACTCACGGCGATCACGACGACGAGACTTATCACGCTCAATCGCAGCCAACATTGGGTCTTCACCAGTATAAAACAGTGGACGTTTACCCTGTTGACGTTTAAGTAAAATAGCCGCTAGCGTCGTTGTATCAACCTCTAATGATGCTTGCAATTTCTCAACCAATTCAGCAAACTTTTCTAGTGCTGCATGATCTTTGTCTGCTTCTAACTCAAGACCTAGCTGAGTTAAGCGCGATTCAGCCACTTTATCACGATGAGGTAGCTGGATCTCTTCCATTGAAGTGCGAGTTACTCGTTCAATGGTACGTAGCATACGAATTTGGTTGGTGCGAACCAACAAAATCGCTTTACCCTTACGTCCAGCACGACCAGTACGGCCAATACGGTGGATGTAAGATTCAACATCGAATGGAATATCATAGTTGAATACGTGATTAATACGTGGCACATCAAGACCACGAGCCACAACATCCGTTGCGACTAAAATATCAATCACACCTTGTTTGATATGATCAACGGTACGCTCACGCAACGATTGAGGAATATCACCATGCAAAGCTGCGGCTTTAAAGCCACGCGCAATTAACCAATCGGCTAGACGCTCGGTATCTTGACGGGTGCGAACAAACACGATAGAAGCGTCAGTTTCTTCAGTTTCAAGTAGACGAGCCATGGCTTCGTCTTTCTCTACACCTTTAACAACCCAATATTGCTGCTCAACTTTTGCCACAGTTTGGTTTGAACCCGCCACGTCAACACGTGCAGGATCACGTAAAAAGCGGTCAACAATGTCTTTAACAATCGGGGGCATAGTCGCAGAAAATAATACGCGCTGCGCTGTTTCTGGCGATTGCTCCATGATCCATGTGACGTCATCGACGAAGCCCATTTTCAACATTTCATCAGCTTCATCTAAAACGAAAGTGTGACACTCGTCCAAATGTAGACGTTCACGCGTGATCAAGTCTTTAACACGACCCGGCGTACCAACAATGATATGTGCGCCAGATTTTAAAGCGCGCATTTGATCGACGATGGAGGCGCCACCGTAAATCTCTAATACTTTTAATCCCTTGATATTTTTACCGAGGGTTTTAATTTCCGCGGCAACTTGAATCGCTAACTCACGAGTTGGTGCCATAACAATTGCTTGTGGCTTGTACTGAGTGAGGTCTAGCTTATTCAGAAGCGGTAAAGAGAATGCGGCCGTTTTACCGGTACCGGTTTGCGCTTTACCTAATGCATCACGACCTGCTAATAAAAGAGGTATCGCGGCAGATTGAATTGGGGTTGGAGTAACAAAGCCCATTTCGTTTAGGGCAGAAAGGAGTGTGCTGTTTAGTGCTAAATCACTAAATTGAATAACGGTTTCTTGCATGTGGATCCCACTAAAAGAATAAATAACTAAGGTCCCACGTGCTATACCATTTCCAACCAATCCTAAAAGAAGAGCTGATTCCGTTCAGATGCGGATGAGTCTCAAAAAGCATCAAGCCACTAGGGACATCTAAGGGAGGCGGATTATTCACTAAAAGCATAAAAAAAGCCAGAAAAAATTGAATTTCATCACATATTTTTTCTTAAAGACGACAAAAAACACAATCTGTATGAACTTAACGCACCCTTTGAAGAAACTTTACTCACCACCTCCTACTTCTTGTCAAAATGACAAGGGGGCTTTATCTCATCAATCTAGCTTGCCATCTGCACTGATTCTTTAAACCAACAAGATAATCATCAATATATAAGCTAAAAAAACAAAACGGATTTTTCCTACACCCACTGTTTCTTTAACTGATATCTAATCATTCATGCTTACCGAATAATGGGCAGGACTTAGCGAAATGGTTGGTCTAATTCCGCATAAAGCAGTGGCAACCTATTATTGAACAGCGTTTTTTAACATGTTCGCTGATAAATAAAGAAATAAGAATAAGTCGTTATTATTTTTAAGGATAAGTAATGAAAAAAAATCTGGTCTCTCTTTCCATCATCGCTGCACTCACAATGACAGCCGTGAGCGTTAATGCTGAAACACATTCTGATTCTGCGATCGATCAATCAGGCTGGTGGATCGGTGCTGCGTCTGGCGTGACAACTGCAGATGGAAAATCCATCACTGGTCACAGAGATAAAGCCGTTAGCCCCAAACTTGAATTAGGATACGATGTCAACCAATACTGGGGGGTTTACACCGGTTATGATTATGTTCATCGTTTAGGTGTTGATAAGCTACATATCGGATCTTTGGGGGTCAAAGGTCAATATGAGCTTATGGATAACCTCTCTGTATTTGGTAAATTAGGCGCATCCTATATCTATTCTGATATCAGCTCATCCAATATAAAAACAGACACGTTTACTGGTTCAGCAGGCATTGGCCTTGAGTATCAATTGACTAACGCGATTTCAACAAAAGTGGGTTACGACTACTATGATCGCGTACAGGTTAAAGAAGGCCGGAATCCACACCTACACCAGATTTACTGGGGGATGGCGTATAAATTTGGTCAACCAGCAACACCAAGAGTCGTAACTGAGCAAATTGAAGTGATTCAAGAACGTGTCATTGAAGTTCCTGTTCAGGTTGAAGTTGCTAAAGCGGCTCGTACTGATTTCCTACTGCCTTTTGCTTTAGGTAAATCTACGCTTGAAGATCTCTCTTACTTCTATCTCAATGAAGTCGTCGATGTGATGCGAACTAACCCAGCGTTGGTTGCCCATCTAGTCGGTCGTACAGATAGCACTGGTTCTGATGCGATCAATAACAAGATTTCAGCGCAACGTGCTCAAGCGGTTTCTCAATACCTTCAATCTCAAGGCATTGATGCAAAAAGAATTAACGTATCAGCGGTCGCAGATTCTCGTCCTTTAACTCAAGGCAGTGCTGATATCGAACGTTCAGTACAAATCATTCTTAAATAGACCTTATGCCCTCTCCTCGGAGAGGGCATTATCCGCACTACTCCATCCTATGGTTGAATATCGTCCAACTCTTAATTCGTCACTTTTCTAGACTGTAAGCTACCCAACTCAAGCAAAAGAGCACGCTATACTTTTATCTTATTGCCAAGTACCATGTAGACCATGGCAGATTGACAAAACTTCCCCACGAATAAACCACCTATTTAACATTCACAGAATCGCTTTTAGGCAGTGACAGGGAACCCAATCGCACTTTAAGAATTAAAGGGTTACAATTAAACATGTTTCAAGACAATCCACTTCTTGCTCAACTCAAACAACAAATTCAAGAAAACCTACCCAAAAAAGAAGGTCAGATTAAATCGACCGAAAAAGGCTTTGGCTTTCTTGAAATAGATAGCAAAAACAGTGTCTTTATCCCACCACCCTATATGAAAAAATGCCTACACGGTGATAAAGTCATGGCAATCATTCGCACCGAAAATGAGCGTGAAGTTGCTGAACCACAAGAATTGTTAGAGCCGTCATTAACGCGTTTTATTGGCCGTATAAAAATTCATAAAGGTAAAATAAACGTTATCCCTGATCATCCGCAACTGAAGAAACTCCCCCTGCGAGCCAAAACCCAAAAAGGCATTAATCCACAAGAAATGCAGGAAGGTGATTGGGTCGTCGCGAAGTTAATCGGTCATCCACTCAAAGGCGATACCGGTTTTTTGGTTGAAATCACTCAAAAAATTACCGATGCTGAGGATAAAATTGCCCCATGGTGGGTTACCTTAGCAGAAAATGATTTACCCAACTGTGAACCTCCCGGTTTGGAGCATTGGTCACTGAACGATGATTCTGCTTTGCAGCGTATCGATTTAACCCATGTACCGTTTGTAACTATCGATGGCAAATCAACCAAAGACATGGACGATGCGTTATACGCGATTCAGCGCCAAGATGGCGGATTTGATGTCACGATAGCGATAGCCGATCCCACTGCGTATATAACCGCTAATGACAGTATGGATAACGTCGCACGCGAGCGTGGATTTACTATCTATCTTCCTGGGCGCAATATTCCTATGTTACCGCGGGAATTAGCGGATAATCTTTGCTCACTGATCGAAAATGAAACTCGCCCGGCTCTGTGCTGTACCTTAACGGTCGATAAAGACGGCGTGATTAATAGTGAGAGTATTCGTTTTTTTGCAGCTTATATCCGATCACAAGCACGTCTTATCTATGATGAAGTATCAGACTGGTTAGAAACCGGTGAATCTCAATGGCAACCAAGTTCTGAAATTGCGCAAGTTGTCCGGGATCTGTATGCCTTTTCTCAAGCTCGTGCCCAATGGCGTGAAACTCATGCGGTGGTATTCCCAGAAAGGCCAGATTATCGCTTTGAACTCAGCGAAGATAATGATGTTATTGCTATTCACGCCGATAAGCGTCGTAGCGCGAATCGCCTCGTTGAAGAAGCGATGATCACCGCCAATATTTGCGCAGGTAAAATACTACAATCGTCTTTTTCAACGGGCGTATTTAACACTCATGCCGGGTTTAAAAACGATAAAATTACCGATGTTATTGCGCTTATCAAAGAACACGGCGCTGAGTTTGATGAAGCTTCACTGACCAGTCTAGAAGGATTTTCTGCCTTACGACGCTGGTTGGCCAGCCAACCGACCGCTTATCTGGATAATCGCCTACGTAAATGGCAAAGCTACAGTGAAATTGGCAATCAGCCTTTGCCTCATTTCGCAATGGGGCTGGATATCTATGCGACATGGACATCACCGATCCGTAAGTATGGTGATATGGTGAACCATCGTCTGTTAAAAGCCCATATTCTCGGTAAAGATCCCGAACAATGGCCTGATGAACAATTGGGTGAAGAGCTAGCCATTCACCGTAAGCATCATAAAATAGCCGAGAGAAATGTTGCCGACTGGCTCTATACACGCACTCTTGCCGAAGAGCCGAGCAAACAGACCCGCTTTACTGCTGAAATTTTTGATATTAACCGAGCGGGTATGCGAGTTCGCTTACTCGAAAATGGCGCAAGTGCTTTCATTCCGGCCACACTCATTGTCGACAATAAAGAGCGAATCGTCTGCCATAGTGAGCAAGGCGTCTTAGCGATTGATGATCAGCCTACCTATCGACTCGCTGATACATTAGAAGTCGTCTTAACCGAGGTTAATCAAGACAATCGGAGTATTGTTGCGAAACCAACCCAAACCTTTGCTAAGCTAGCAACGCTGACCGATGACACAGGCGCCGAATCAGTCTAAAAACTAAATCGGTATAAAAACTAAGGGGAAGCATCGGCTTCCCCTTTTTATCACTGTCATACAGGTAGAATTAAAAGTGCAGTTGAATGACCGAAACCACCACGCATGCTGGGCGACGTACGCCTTCTATTTCTACTTTGATTTCGCGTTCAATCTCTAAACCTTTTTTCACTGGCGTCACTTTGAGTAAAGTACTGACAGCGCGAAGACGATTCCCTGCTTTGACTGGATAAGGGAATCGCACTGAATTCAAACCAATATTGACGACCATTTTCGCGGTCGGAAAAAGCGGTTGATTGGCATCAACGCTATCGGTCAGTTTTGGTAACAGAGATAAGGTTAAAAAACCATGGGCAATAGTGGTTTTAAATGGAGACTCTACAGCGGCTCGCTCTGGATCGGTATGAATCCACTGCTGATCCTCGGTAACGTCAGCAAATTGATTAATGCGCTGTTGATCGACGGCTAACCACTGCCCAGTGTGGATAACTTCACCTAACTTATCCGTCAATTCATGATAAAGCGCCTGTGCTTCTGGTTTTAAAACGATTTCAGCGGGCAACTGAGTATCTTCATTCGCTGGCTGATGAAACTCTTTCACCCACGAAAAAAGCTGACGACTGTTCGCTCTATCTAAAAAACCATCCCAGTACTCACGTACCACTGGCGACATCCATTGCTTAAATTCCGTAGTCTTGACTAAATTTTCAGCACGATGCTTTAAAAGATCGCTCACTTTCATCAGAACCTCATTCCTAACAAAGAAACACTGCTAATTCGTTAATTTTGAGACACTTCACACTAATCCGCAAACACTTTCGAGCGCACACCTGTATGCTATAGCCTGTTTATTATTAATAAACAAACACTTATCAATAAAACATTATTTTATTAGCAACCTTAGCCTAGAGTAAATACTTCATCTTGATCTCCATTAACCTATTCGCGTAGATAATGTTTTCAAAAATGTAGGCTCTATCTCTTTTATCCCTTCCGATAACCAAAAACCGTTTCCTTCAGTGACCGCAAATAAAAGGTTTTTCCGCAGTGCTTCTCTGTTTTTCAGTTTGTTATTTTGAAAATGAAACTGTTGTATCTTCTCATACAACAGATCCGCTAACTGTTTCGTTTGCTCATTCGTCAACGTTACTCGACATAAGCCAAGCTGAGGAATATGGCAGTTAGTGAAAACATCCTGTTTTAACTTGCTCGTAAACAGTTGATCCAGTTTTGAACCTTCATGAAATGAGTAGTAAGGAGGCGTCAGATAATTGATCCCCGAGTTGTGCGGCTTAATCTCAATCAGCCCCATTACCTCTAATGCCCGCAAATAAACATAGACACTTTGATCGGAAAGCTGGTTTTCCTGTTTGACCTGTTCAACGGGTTTGCCCTTTACTCGAATTTCGTTAAAGAAGTCATAAAGAAACGGATATTCAAAGAAAAGCTCATCTCGCTTTTCGCCACTTAAATCCAAAGTATCAGTATGAATTTCGCCCGCTAAGCGAACCAACTCTTCAAGGTTAGTATCCAGTATTGAAGCGTATTCAAGCAGTTTATCGAGACTGATTGATTGACTATGAAAATGGCGTTTCAGTGTTGATACCGGAACATTAATTCTCTCCGACAACTCGCTATAAGTGACATTTTTCTCTTTTAATTTTTGGCGTAATGCTTGCAGTAATAAATTGGCGCAGAAACTCATACAACATCCTTGCTTATGTGGTGCGACATTGGCACCTGCTTATTCTTATCGGCTGATCCGACCTGTCGGCAGTTAAGCACAATAGCTTATTTATATTCTGCGGTTCAATAGCTCAATAGATGAAACTTTACGGTATCAATAAATAACACCCCACAAATCACTCCCAAAAATAGATTGCTTGAATTAAGTCAGTTGAGTTACAAGCATGTTAAACAAATATAACAGTCACATGAATCGGTATCACTAAGGAATGGTTTAGCTCACATTGATGAGTAACAACTGGTGAAATACACATGATGAACTGCCACACAACACACATTGCAACATGGAAGTTAATACATGCAAATCTACTCTTTATCACGGATAGTGATGCTATCGTCATTGCTGATGATCAGTCATCAAGCCGTTGCCAACACACAACCTTTTGTTTACCCACAAGAGTCAGAATCGGAATCTGAGCAAAGCGCTGATTTTGTACCCAGCTATGCAGCCAGTTTAACTTTTGGCTATGATTCAAATGTTTACAACAAAAATGATTACCGTTCAGAACGTAAGCTATGGTGGAACAGTACACTCAGCCATACCTTTGCTCCTCATTATTCAGTTTCACTTTCAACTGGCGCTTATCGTCCATTACAGCAAGAGCGCGGTGATTTTTTTACTGACACGGCTCTCGCTTTACATCGACAGTCTCAATTTACTTTTGGTGAAACGGGACGTATTGGCTGGCAAGCTCAATTCACCCTGCCAACATCAGAGTTTTCACGTAAAGACAAACTGACGACCGCCTTAAGGTTATCAACCCCTATCCAATGGCAAGCGGTCAATATAGATTGGCAATTTACACCTCGCTTACGCAAAAATTTCCACCGCTATGAAACCATGGGCGAGCGTTCGCTAACCGAATGGATTTACGGCTTTCACTTTCTTGGCAGTTACCAGTGGCGCGATTTTACTCTTAGCAGTTCAGTGCTGGGAGGCAATACCATTAGCTACGCTGGTACGCGACGTAATTCATTCGATTACGCAGGCGATGTCAATCTCAGTTACCGCGTAAACCAACATGTGGCCTTTAATGTCGGAGCCTCAAACTCCGGTGTTTATTACGATGCCGCACAGGGTACCTTAGGGAACATCGATCTTTTTGATGCAGATAGAGTGATTTACTCCGCCAGTATCAGTTTGAACTATTAACAAACACCACTCGATTTATAACA
The DNA here is from genome assembly GCF_009904835.1 of Vibrio sp. V33_P6A3T137. NCBI lineage: Bacteria > Pseudomonadati > Pseudomonadota > Gammaproteobacteria > Vibrionales > Vibrionaceae > Vibrio > Vibrio sp. V33_P6A3T137. The sequence continues at coordinate 14,094 of NZ_WXWK01000171.1, forward strand.
AACCATCACACATTCATTGCTTTCATCGGCATAACCCATCATGGGTCATTATTATCCGTTCAATAATGACTCATTGTCTGTGCTTGATGAATCGGTTGATGTGTACGAGTAAATAAACACAACAAACATAGGTAGCAATACGATGAGAAGACTCTTGTTAGCATCGTCGATTACCGCCATTTTGGCGGGATGCGGCGCAGATAAACAATCTTATGATACGCTTCCCCGTGATATCAAAGAAATCGCGGTAAAAGATCTTAAAACAGAAGGTCGCTGGTTTTACGTTCCGACCACTGGTGCCGCTCCGCGCTTTGCGATTAATCAGTTTCCTTTTTTACAAGGCATGGGCCGCTATGCAGAAGTCTGTTTTAGTGAGCGTGGTTTAGAAGTTCGCAACTACGATAGCAACTATCCTGATGCGACTCTCCCCAAAGATGCTAATGGCTATTGTATACCACAACCAAGCAACGCCGTTGGCAGTGATAAACAAACGAATTTCTCACACATTTTAACCATACCGGGTGATTTCGCCGCTTATCGTTGTCAAGAAGATCGCTATGGTGATTGTGTTAATAAAGAAGAAGCAAACAAAGACGCTAACCTCCCTTTTCGTGCTAACACACATTTTACCCCTAAGCCTGAAGATCTATTGATTGCAGAGCTGAACTGGGAAGACTTTTATGGCATTCGTGAAGGTATTTCTGAGATAGGCAAAGCAGAACTGATTTCTTGGAAGTTTGATCCTAAAGCTGGCGTACTCAATTTTGAAATTGAGCGTACATTCAAAATTGATGAAGATAAGCGTAGCTCGTACATCAAATGGGAAAACCGCGCAGGGCTGCGTGATGCCATTCAAGACGGAGCGTTTAAATCGCGTTTTCATTACTCTTTAGTTCATGAAAGCCAATTAGCTTCCGCGGATTATCAGCCCATTCCGTATCCTGTAAAAGATGAAAATGACATCGGTTTTTTTACCACGTCATCGAAAGTTCTGGATCCCGTCACCAACCGCTATGATAGAACGGTGACCTATCTCAACCGTTTCAATCCTAACCAACCGATTGAATACTATTTAAGTGATAGTTTCTTTGAGCCAAAAAACAAACTGTTCTTGGACTCAACATTAGAAACCATCGATCTTATGAATCGTACCCTTAAGATCATTGAACCTGATTCAGGAAAACCACCCATCACGATTGTGAATCACAACCAACCGATGAATATTCATCCCGGTGATCTTCGCTACAATGTAATTAACCTTATCGATGAGCCGTTGGCTAATGGTCTACTTGGTTATGGTCCATCCGTCAGTCATCCTTTAACTGGTGAGATTTTAAAAGCTCATGTTAACCAATACTCAGGAGTTGCTCGGGCTGGAGTGCCTTTCTATTGGGATAATTTGGTGCGATTTTACAATCGTGGCCAAATTGAACGCAGCCTATCGGATAGTGAATCGATAACCACGGCTCACGCACAAAGCACGCAAGCCCTATCTCAAGATATTGCCGCTCGCTTAGCGCAGCAGAATGTATTGCGATTAATGGAACAAGTTGAGCGCGTGGATACTACCCAGTTTCAGGTACCGTTATTAGGCGCTGATCATGCCCTAAATCAAAGACCGTCTGCTCGCCTCCCTGAATCAATCTTTCGCAAGTTTGATGATGACATGAGCCTAGAGGAGCTACTGCATGCCGAAGAACGCCGTTTAGCCACTTGGTCTGAAAACAATATTTATCCCGTCGAAGCCACTTGGGTTTCCTCAACCTCTAAAACTCTATTGGATAACTTGCCGTTAACCGATGCAGGTTTTTTTGACACCATCACTAACGCACAAGGGGAACAAGTTAAACAGTTAAAACGCTGGTCTGCTCTCCCTAGTGAATTGAAACAACAAGCGGCAGATGCGATTACGGTTGCAACTTATGCCTCAACGCTGGTTCATGAGTTAGGGCATAACCTTGGGTTGCGTCATAACTTTAAAGGCTCGAATGACAAGGCGAACTTCTATACTCAACAAGAAGCGAAAGCCATTGGTCTCAATAATATTCCCGCTTATAGTTCAATCATGGATTACGCACCAAGCATGCTCGATCAACTGCCAACTTGGGGTAAATATGATCTTGCCGCCCTTAAGTTTGCCTACGGTCGTAAAATTGACATCACAGCGCCAGCAAATTCAGTGCATGCTCAGTCTGATGCAGAGAATCCCTTTATTTTGAGTGCGAGAAATCCAAATAACCCAAGTTTACTCGATTGCCAACCCCGTGGTCAGCTCAACGATGGACAAGTACGGTATAGTTGTGACTTATCGACGTTTGATGCGATTGCTTATAATGCTCATCAATCGCCTTATCGCAACGCCCTGTATGAGCAAGTGCGCTATGGCGCAATAAACTATCTCGCTCAAATTAAACAACAGCATAATTTGTCAGAGTTAGCGCAGATCAATTATCAGTTCTGTACTGATGGTAATGTCTCTCTCAATAGCGATTGTAACCGCTTTGATGAAGGAACAAATTTAACCGAAATCGTCACCTATTCATGGCAACGTCATTTAGACAGCTATGATGCTCGTAATATTGGCATTCATGGTATTTCTGGTTTATTCAATAGTGATTACCCAAGCTACGTTTTACGTCGCTTTAGAGAAATGAATGAAATTCGTGATATCTTAGAAGACCATGAGCGCATCGATTATCTTTATCGTTCACGAGGTATCGCTCCTGCTGGTGCCAAACCTGGGGATTTTCTCAGCAGCTTAACCAGTAATCCCGAGTACTGTCGTGGTCAAGATACGGATTTTTGGTTCTGCGATTTAGGTAATGCGTCAAAGCTCGCGGCACAGTTCTTTTTAGACGTCTTAGCGACTCCAGAACATCAATGTGTTTTACAAAACGGTAATCAATATCGAGTTGAATCACTAGGGCATATGCTCAATGGCTACTCATTCAAGATACCTGCCACTTACAATATTGGTGATGCATCTTGCTTTGACTCGGTAAGCTCTGAAATCATTAACGATTTTGCTCGTGGATTTACACCCGTAGCAGAAACGGTGAATGGTCGATTCATTAACTCCGTCAAAGGCTTTGACCCCGATTTTCCATGGTCAAATGCAGTCTCTGTGTTAGGGATCTGGCCTGATAAATTGCTCGCCAGTAATTTACTTGCCCGTCGCTATTCACTACGCCAAACCGATGAAGTGAGCTATGCTAACTTGCTCGATCTACCTGGTGTCAAAGCACAATTTGATAATATTATGGCCAACCTCATCGCTAAAGAAGCGCTCAATACTCCGCTTGCTTTGCGCGATAAAGACGGCAATGCTTACACACTCCCTATCAATAGTGGGGTCACCGTCAATCTGCATAAAACCGAATTATTGGAATCTTTACCACCATTACCTGATGGAATCATGGATGACTTCAATATTTCCAAGAATTCACGAAATAACTTAGCCAGCTTGATCTTACAACAAGCCGTTGAGCAGATGCAGTCGAATGATTTTGAAGTGCGCAGTCGTGGTATCGCCCAATACGACAGCTGGACTAAACAGCAAGATCGTTCCGGCACTATCGCTGGTGAAACCATACCGTTTGATCTCTATGGCCAACGTTATGTCGCCAGCAAAGCCAACACCATGGCTTATCAATACGCCAGTGCTCTACAGGCAAACGAGGGTTATCAGTTAACCACCAAACTGCAAAACTATTCTAATGCCGAGTTACGCGAAAAAACCACGCAAATTGAAACCGCTTGGAATGGTATCTTGGAAACGATTATCCCCGCCTTTCATAGCCCGATCAAAGCACTTAACCCTGAGTTAATACAACGCTTTGTGGATCTTAAGATAGATGAAGGCGATGATGAAGTTGAAAGGTTTATTGCTTTTATCAATGCATTAGCGATGGAAGATAACACACCTCTGCTTAAGAAAGAGAATCGCTATCAAAACCGTGATAATCCGTTAACGTTTAGCCTCCCAGAGCTCTATAACATCTTCTGGCGCAGTCGTGCCCTGTTTGCATCCGATTTTCAAGAGCAGTACTTCACTGCCGTTGACAATGTCGCTCAAGGCTATGCCAATGAATCAGTGGATCAACAGTTTTTCTGGACAGCCGATCTCTCGTTAATTAACGCTTACGCCAATGGTGAATTTGAGCGAGTTGCCGGCCAGTATTATCAGATTCTTGATAGTTTACCGATTTCAAATCGCTAATAGATAACCCATGATTTCTGATAACGAATTGTATTGATCCTCGTGATCAGAAAAACACTTTCCCAGCTCACTTTTTGAGCTGGGACTTATTAAATCTAGACACAGATTCAATCATTCTCTTGGCATTAATGCCTTTTATTGAATGAAAGAAACAAATATGCAACATTACCCATTGATAATTACACATGGAGCCGTGATGATGAAAAAAACACTCTTAGCGGTCGCTTTAAGCAGCAGTTTGCTTAGTGCGACAAGCATTGCCAATGATCTTTCGTTGGGCATTACTCAATTCCCAAGTAACTTACATCCTGTGATTGATTCAATGACAGCCAATTCGCTGATTATGGGGACCGCCTTTCGTGATATGGTCGCTTATAACCATGATTGGCAAAGTTTCTGTATGTTATGTACAGAAACCCCTTCTTTGGATAATGGACGTGCGGAAAAATACACCAGAGAAGATGGCACACTCGGTATCAAACTCACTGTTGAGCTCAAAGATGATTTATATTGGGGAGATGGTACCCCCATCACCACCAAAGATGTGCTCTTGTCTCATGCCGTTCTGACCGATCCTAATGTCAAAGGCATTCCCGGTTTAGAAAGCAACCGAATCATGGAGAAAGTGGTGGCTTTGGATGACAAGACCTTCGAGGTCTATCTTAATAAAGCGCACTTTAAGTACCGTGATTATGTTCCGTCTGTGCTCCCTGCTCACCTAGAAGAAGCGATCTATCGCGAAGATCCTACAACATATGATCGTCGAACGCTGTACGTTACCCAGCCCACGCATCCTGGTTTATACAATGGCCCTTTTCGCATCACGCAAATTTCACAAGGTAGCTTTATCACCTTAGAGCGTAACTCGCATTGGAAAGGTCAAGCGCCGGATTTTAATCGCCTGATCTTTAAAGTCGTCGAAAACACGGCAGCGCTTGAGGCGCATTTGTTATCAGGTTCTGTCGACTACGTTCCGGGTGAGCTGGGCTTTTCAATTGAACAAGCCTTACAATTTGAGAAACGTCACGCGAATCGCTTTACGGTCGAATACGCGCCAGGACTACTCTACGAACATCTTGATACTCAAATGGATAATCCGCATCTCGCCATTCGTGAAGTACGTCAAGCGCTGATGTACGGCATGAACCGAGAAGAGCTGGTCAATCGTCTATTTGAAGGACGTCAACCCGTTGCTCACAGTAACGTTCATCCACTCGATGTCACTTTTTTTGATGGAGTACATCAATACCAATACGATCCGGTCAAAGCTCGTCAATTGCTTGAAAAAGCGGGCTACACACTGCGTAACAATGTCATGGTTGATAAAGAAGGTCGTCCACTCCAGTTAGAATTAATGACCACCGCCGGTAACCGCTCTCGTGAATTGGTCCAGCAAGTTTTGCAATCACAATGGCGACAAATTGGCGTACGCGTACAAATTAATAACCAACCCGCTCGTGTCTTTTTTGGTGAAACGCTTAATCAACGTAAACATCAAGCACTCGCGATGTTTGCTTGGGCATCAGCACCAGAAAGCCCGCCATTAACTACCCTCCATTCAGCGCAGATCCCATCGGTACAAAATAGTTGGGCTGGACAAAACTACATCGGTTATAGCAACCCTGATATGGATGCGTTACTCGAAAAAATTGAAGTGGAGCTCGATGATGAAGCTCGACATCAACTGTTCCACAAAATGCAGTCACTTTACGCTGAAGACTTACCCGCGTTACCTCTTTACTTCCGCTCTGATAGTTATGTGATGCCAAAGTGGCTAAAAGGCGTGCGCCCAACGGGTCATAAATACCCCTCTACCTTGTGGGTAGAAGAATGGCGTAAAGATGGGGCATAAACCAATGAGCGAAGTATTATTAGATGTAAACCAATTACGGGTGACCTTCCATGGTCACCCGGCCGTGCATGATATTAGTTATCGTATCCATGCTGGTGAGATTGTCGGAATTGTTGGTGAGTCTGGCTGTGGCAAAAGCCTAGCGTCTTTAACCCTAATGGGGCTGCAACCATCGATTATGCAAGCCTCTGGTTCGGTCACGTTTGCCGGACAAAATATCCTGACCAATACCGCCGAGCAGTGGCAAAAACTACGCGGTGAAGGCATCGCGATGATCTTTCAAGAGCCAATGACCGCCTTAAATCCGGTGGTCACGGTTGGCGATCAAATTGCAGAAATGTTTCTTCTTCATCAAGGAGACAACAAAGCACAAGCGCGACAAAAAGCGATTGAAATGCTGGAACAAGTGCATATCCCCGATCCACTGCGTCGCGCCAAAGCTTATCCACATGAGCTGTCTGGTGGCATGCGCCAGCGGGTGATGATAGCCATGGCGCTGGCGTGTCGGCCTAAACTGATCATTGCCGATGAGCCAACTACCGCCCTCGATGTTACCGTACAAGCGCAGGTTTTAGACCTGCTTGAAGAGCTGAGAGAAACCACCGGCACCGCCATTCAATTTATTAGTCACAATTTAGGTGTCGTCTCACAACTTGCCGATCGCGTCGTCGTGATGTACGCCGGTCGGGTGGTAGAAGAAGGAACCTCTGATCAATTGTTTAGCGATCCACAGCATCCTTACACCCAAGGGTTACTCGCTACCCTACCGCGAATTGGCCACCGCCAAGCTCGTTTACCCGCAATTGCTGGGAGTGTGCCTCCACTTGGGCAACGCAGTCTCGGCTGCCCATTTGTCGATCGTTGTCAGCAAGCGAAACCGCTCTGCCACCAGCAGATGCCAGCCACACTCCCCCTTTCAAACTCGCACAGCGTTGCGTGCCATCAAGTGGAGTTTGCCCATGCTAGTTAAACTCGATAATGTCAGCCAAGCGTATCCAATTGGCGACAGTGATTTTTTTGGGCGCCATCAGCAATATCTTCACGCGGTGGATGATATTTCACTGCAGATTAGCAAAGGCGAAACCTTAGCGATTGTCGGCGAGTCTGGCTGTGGCAAATCCACCTTAGGCCGAATGGTCTCATTGCTGGAAAAACCAAGTAAAGGCGAGGTGTACATCACAGGGCAACCTACCGCTAACTTAAGCAAAAAAGCCATGAAAGCGCTGCGTAAACAACTCGGCTTGGTCTTTCAAGACCCTTATTCGGCGCTTAACCCTCGTATGACCGTCTCACAACTGGTCTCTGAGCCATTAGAAGTCTATGGTATGGGTAATCGTGAGCAGCAACGCGCTAAAGTATTAGAGGCATTATACTCGGTTGGCTTAAGTGAAGATGCACTCAACCGTTATCCTCATGAATTTTCGGGCGGACAACGTCAACGGATCTGTATCGCACGCGCATTAGTCTTGGATCCGGAGCTGATCATTGCTGATGAGCCTTTATCCGCGCTGGATGTCTCGGTACAAAGCCAAGTCCTCAACTTATTTGTTGAGTTAAAAGAAACTCGCCAACTGTCGTTCTTTTTTATTAGTCACGATATGGCGGTCGTCGATCATCTGGCGGATACCATTGTGGTGATGTATTTAGGGCGTATTGTCGAACAAGCGCCGCGCGAAGCTTTCTTTTCTGCCCCTGCTCATCCTTACAGCCAAGCCCTACTTGCTGCCGTACCCGAGGTCGCTCTGGGACGCAGACGTAAAGGCTTAGCGCTACAGGGGGATGTACCGAGTCCAATTAATCCGCCATCTGGGTGCACCTTTCATCCGCGTTGCGCTTTTGCTGATGAGCTATGCCGTCAGAAAAAACCCGCGATGCAAACGCTCGCCCACGCCAAACATCAAGTCGCTTGTCACTATCCGCAATTAGTGACCCATTCTGATGCGGTAAAAAATGATGCTTATATTGCTGTTATGGAGGTTTCATGAAAACCTATTTAGCTCATCGTTTTATTCAAAGCCTATTGGTTTTGCTGTTTGTCTCCTTTGTTTCTTACAGTCTTATTGGCCTGATGCCGGGCGACCCGATTGATTTGATGTTTGAATCCGATCCGACCATGACACCTGCCGATGTGGCAAGGATGAAAGCGTTATACGGATTGGATCAACCGCTCATTACTCGTTACTGGCACTGGCTAACTTCTGCTTTGCAAGGAGATTTCGGTTATTCAAGGCTCTATTCGCAACCAGCGATCGATGTCTTGATCCCAGCGGTAATCAATACCTTAAAATTAGTCGGCTTCGCGACTTTCTTCTCTTTGGCGATTGCTATCCCCGTCGGTATTATTGCCGCGTTAAAACACCGTAGCTGGGCCGATTATTTAATTAGCTTTGCTGCGTTTGTCGGCTTTTCTACCCCTGCATTTTGGCTAGCCTTAATGCTCATTTTACTCTTTTCTGTCACCTTGGGCTGGTTTCCGGCTGGCGGAACGGGACAAGCTGAAGGGGGCGGTTTTTGGTTAACCGCGAAACATATGGTACTACCGACGATCACGTTAACCGTGTTAAACGTTGCGAGTCACTCACGTTACGTGCGTGGCACCATGCTGGAAGTGATGCGCCAAGATTATATTCGTACCGCTAAAGCTAAAGGGGCGGATAATAAACGGGTGGTGATTCATCATGCCCTACGTAATGCGATGATCCCACTCGTCACTATCGTTGCCCTTGATATTGGCTTTATGCTCTCAGGAGCGTTAATTACCGAAACGATTTTTGCTTGGCCGGGGATGGGCAAACTGATTTTTGATGCCATTATGGGGAATGATTACAATCTGGCGTTGCTCGGTTTAATGGTGATTACCTTTACCGCATTGTTGGGTAACTTAGTGGCCGATTTACTATACGCAAAATTGGATCCGCGTATTTCTCTAAGCCGAGGAGCGACATCATGAGTCAAGGAACAACGACGATGAGTTCGAATGTTGTGCTTCCTGAGCAGCCAAAAGCTCAGCCAAGTGTTTCACCTTGGCGTTTAGTCTGGAACCGATTTAAGCGCCATAAAGCCGGTGTAGTCAGTGCCATTTTTGTTGTACTGCTGGTGATCCTGTGTTTCTCTGCCTCTTTAATTGCGCGTTGGATGGGTCATGACCCGTTTGACGTCAATTTCTTTGCTCGCTTAGAACCAGCGAGCAGTACCCATTGGTTAGGGACCGATGAACTGGGCCGTGATGTTTTTTTACGTCTCTTATATGGTGGGCAAATCTCATTAATGGTTGGCGCGGTAGCGGCATTTGCCACAGCGATTATCGGTAGCTTGATTGGTGTTTGTGCCGGATATTTTGGCGGAAAAGTCGATGCGATTTTAATGCGCATTGCCGATTTCACCCTCTCACTGCCTACCTTACCATTGATGATTGTTCTGGCCGCCGTAGACTTACGTAAGTTAGGTCTACCGGATGAATGGGTGCAAGGCGATACCATTAGTCTGTTACGGATCATTGTGATTGTCGCTCTCTTCGGTTGGCCGACTACTGCACGCTTGGTGCGTTCTGGCACCTTATCGGTCCGTGAGCGTGAATATGTCAAAGCCGCTGTCGGTTATGGCGCTTCTTCCGCTCGCATCATCCGTAAACACGTATTGCCGAATGTGCTATCACCGGTGATCATTTCGACCACCATGGCCTTAGGTGGCGTCATCTTGCTTGAGAGTGCTTTATCTTTCCTTGGCTTAGGTATTCAGCCGCCCCTGCCTTCATGGGGTAATATGCTGCAAAATGCCCAAGAAATGATTTGGCAATCCCCAGGGCTGGCGATTTATCCGGGAGTGGCTATCTTATTCACCGTCATGGCGTTTAACTTTTTAGGTGATGCGCTACAAGATGCGTTAGATCCTAAAGCTTAAACGCTCATCCTTTATCAAGATCATCTGCGCCGCCCCTGTATTCGAGGGCGGCTTTTTTTTCAATCACTTTTATCCTTAAGACGGCTTGATGCAAAACCAGTGAGGGTGAGAAAAAACAAACACACTATTTTTCCTTATCTCGCTTGAAGTCCGTATTTTTTGCCTTATCTATATGGGTAAGCAACCTACATTGACTCTTAAACGTATTAACGGGGGTAACGATGAATACCTTGCCCAATATCCATTTACAAGTCTCGGAAACTGCCTCAGGAGCAGCAAGTCCAAATTGGCCAGCCGTGATGGCTTTTCCTCAACGTAGCCAAGATACCCTTTTTTTACCGCCGCCAAAACGGGTAGTCGCTTTGATACCTGGTCTTTGGTTATGGCTAGACGTCATGAAACTTGCCAATCTTTGGAAACCGACAATTCATTAATCGCCCAGATCGACGAACCGCTACCTCTATGAACGATTAACAATCAAGCCTTGTTGATCCAACCCAACGGGTTAAGGAGCGAAGAGATTGATTGAACAACACCGCAATAAAATACGAAACCGCTACAAAGTCATCAGCTCTGTAGCGGTTGGATTGCTATGATTCGCGGGTAAAAGGACTAAGCCGCTTTGACTTTATCGTCCGTTTTCACGCTGGTATTTTGGTTAATTAAGGCTTGATGTAACGCACAAATTGCACTGTTATAATCACCGTCTTCCACCACAAATTGCACATTAACATTGCGCATGGATGAGTGAGCCGCCATCGGGTTGACCCCTGCTTCCATTAAAGACTGCATGCCTTTGCCAAGTGCGAGGTTGGTATTAATCGAGGCTCCAATCGCCGAGATTAACGCGACCATTTTCCCTGAAATCGACGCATTGGGATAACGCTTCTCTGCTTTATACAAGACATGATTCAAGTTATCGCTCGTGCCACTTAAGAAGTAAGTCATTGAATTTGCGTTCATTTCTTTACCAACTAAATGGACTTTCGCTTCAGCAATGATTTCCATCAGTTCATAGCTGGCATTATCAACATTACCCACCATGCTTTGATCAAACATATGTAAGGCAAACACTTTGTTGCGCCCAGCAATGATCTCGACTTTATTGGCTTCCGGTTGATGATGGTTTGAAATCAGCGTACCAGGATGATCCGGCTCAAAGGTATTTTTGACTCGAAGCTCGATACCTTTTTTACGTAATCCAGCCGCGGCGTTAGGATGAATCGCTTCCATACCCAGATTAGCCAGCTGATCGGCGACATCAAAATTCGTCAGTCCCAGCGGGCGAACTTTCTCCGGCCCAACGACTCTAGGGTCTGCGGAGCTAAGGTGATATTCTTTATGAATGATCGCTTGGGAGGCATTGGTTAATACGGCTATCCGGCTAAAGGTCATTTCGCTGTAGCCGCGATCATAACTCTTCATCAAGCCTTGGTCGCAATAAGCGTAACCGGTAACAATCGGTAACTCTCGCGTCACATCAATATCAGCAAAGGCACGTTCAATCACCTCATCCAACTGGCCACGCGTTTGTTCACTCCACCCCGATAAATCGACAAACCGAGCATTAATGCCCAACGTTTTCAATTTCAGCGTGGTGTTATAAGCACTGTGCGCTTCGCCAATAGAAGAGAGGAACTCTCTAATTTGTGGTAAATAATGACGCAATGAAAACTGACCATATTGGCAGGTTTCTAAAATGTTGTTGACGCAATTGACCGCTTCAGAAAGACGAGAGCGAATAAACTTATCGGCGCGAATTCGACTCATGGGATCGGCAAACAGATTTTCGTTGATCATCAACATCCGTTGTTCGAGCTCGTATATCGCGTCTTGCCAGTGTTCATCGCGCTTAGCAATCATTTGATAAATACCCGGTTTTCCGGTGCGTTTACACTCTAAAAGTGCATCGGTCATCCCTGAATAAGCCGACACCACAAACACTCGTCCATACGGGTTCGTCGGCTTTAAAAAAATATTGTCCAGTACAGCATCAAACGCCGACATGGAAGTACCACCGATTTTTTCTACGGTGTAAGACATAAGGTCTCCTTGTATTGAATATCGGTTAGGTGATAAGCAGCGTAATAGACTTTGATTCGTTCAACATCCATTGACGCTGCTTATGGTCAGTGGCTCACTCAACGAGGGGGTAAACGCCATCTTTATCGTGGACTTCCGCTCCCGTTATCGGAGGATTGAATACGCATGCCATCACCATATCGGCCTCTTTATTGGCTCGTAGATAATGCTCATCGTGCTTATCCAAAATATACAGAGTACCTGGTTTAATCGGGTAAGTTTCACCGCCGACGACTTCTATCTCCCCTTCACCCGACATGCAATAGACCGATTCCAGATGATTTTTGTAGTGTATGTGGGTCTCGGTATTTTGATAAATCGTCGTGATGTGAAACGAGAACCCCATGTTATCGTCTTTGAGCAACATGCGAACACTTTCCCACGTTTCGGCGACGACGCGACGTTCACTTTGTTGACATTCTTGTAATGTTCTAACAATCATAATTTTTCCTTAGGATGCTTTTTGAATAAACTGCGGAGCGACGTTTTCCACCGCTTGCTGGAAAATCGTTAAGCCTTGCTCCAGTTCATTTTCACTGATCGTCAAGGGGCAGAAAAACTTCACCACTTCATCTTGTGGCCCTGCGGTTTCAATCACCATGCCTAAGCGGAAACATTCGCGAGCAATCTTATTGGCGATATCACCATCTTGACATTCAATACCTTGCATCAATCCACGCCCTTTTAAACGTGTAAATAGGCTTGGAAAACGGCGGATGGTCTGCTGAATCGTATGGGTGACTTGTTCAGCTCGGGCTTTAATGTGCTGTTGAAAATCATCATTAGCCCAATAGGTTTGTAAGGCTTTCGCCGCCGTCACAAAGGCGTGGTTATTGCCACGGAAGGTGCCGTTATGCTCTCCGGGCTTCCAAACATCTAACTCTGGTTTAAACAAGACGATCGCGAGCGGTAAACCATAACCACCAATCGATTTCGATAACGTCACTATATCTGGCTTAATACCAGCAGGTTCAAAACTAAAGAAGGTTCCTGTACGTCCACAACCGGCTTGAATGTCATCGACAATCATCAGTACACCGTGCGTTCGACAAATTTTACTCAGCTTTTGCAACCAAGGGTAAGAGGCTGCGTTTAACCCCCCTTCACCTTGTACGGTTTCCAATAGCACAGCGGCGGGTTTATCCAAACCAGAGGACGGATCGCCAAGCATGGTCTCAAACAGCGCTAGGCCATCGATATCGGCATAACCGTCGTAAGGGATACGAGTCACCCCGGATAGCCCCATACCAGCACCACCACGATGATGTTGATTCCCTGTAGCGGCTAAAGCGCCATAAGTACAGCCATGAAAGCCATTTGTGAAAGCCACAATATTGGTTCGCCCTGTCACTTTACGCGCCAGTTTCATCGCCGCTTCAACCGCATTCGTCCCCGTTGGTCCGGTGAACTGCACTTTATAATCAAGCTGACGCGGCTCAAAAATGTAGGTTTGTAGCGCATGTAAAAAATCCGCTTTCGCCTCTGAGTGCATATCCAAACCGTGGGTGATGCCGTCTTTATCAATGTACTCAAGCAATGCCTGTTTAAAAATGGCGTTATTATGGCCGTAATTTAACGAGCCTGCGCCCGCTAAGAAATCTAAGTAGGCATCACCATCTTGGGTATACAACCAGCTTCCTTTTGCTGTGGAGAACACAACAGGAAAATTATTGGCATAAGATTGAACGTTTGATTCTTTCTTTTTGAAGATATCCATAACGATGGGATTTATCCTTTTTGGTTGGTGGGAAGAGAGAGCGGGATACGGTACAAGTATTCCGTGTCATGCTCGCCATCAAAGTGGCGAGTCTCATCGAGAAAAGTAGACACTTCACCGCGTTCGCCATGTGCTCGATCCAGCTTTTTAAATAATTTCCAAGAGCCTTGGTTATCACGAGTAATGGTCGTTTCTAACACTCTGATATCGCTCAATTCATCACGAGTCAGCAGCTCATTCAACATATGGAAAGCCAGACCCATACCTCGCGCAGTTGGACTCACTGCGACTTGCCAAATGAATAACTCATTCGGCTTATCCGGCTTGCGATAGGCTGAAATAAAACCGACCAATTCCTGATTACGCTCGGCTATCACACAAGTGTTTTGAAAGTGGGTAGATTGTAAGAAGTTACAGTAAGCGGAGTTTTCATCCAGCGGAGCACACTGTGCTATCAGATCATGGACTCGCTTACCATCCGTTCGGTGTGGAACCCGAAAAGTCCACTCATCCTGAGTGTTTTGCATAATTTCTGGGTATGCAACCCAAGGCGATGCTGTCATCATAGTTTGATACATATTATCCATTAGAACTCTAAACAAGTTTCTTTTATAAACTAACAGTCTCAGCGACTTTTTCAAGCTTGAATTTTACCAAAAAAGCAAAATCAACTATTAAGTCAATGATAAATATACATAAAAAATAATAATAAAAACAAACCCATCACAGCAAAAAGATTAGATGTGTAACAAT
>NZ_WXWK01000135.1:0-28147 GCF_009904835.1 Vibrio sp. V33_P6A3T137
ACTACATCGTATGGTTCACGCAACGACGGTTCCGTGGTATAAACGCCGCTTGTGGAAAATGAGGAAACTAAATTTATCCACAAAATAAATTCTATTCATTATTTTTATTAATTTCGACAGGCATCAATTTTATGCAGAAAGTATATATTATATTAATGGTTTCTATCCTTGCAGAAACCATGGCAACAACGATGATGAAAGCTTCTTATGGTTTTACTCGATTTCTGCCGAGTTGCTTTGTGGTTATCGGGTATTGCATCTCTTTTTATGGTTTATCTCAAGTCGTACAAACCATGAATATTGGCATCGCTTATTCGATATGGGCAGGGATGGGTATTCTACTGGTTTCTATTATGTCGTTTTTTATTTATAAACAAAGTTTAGATGTCCCAGCATTAATTGGTATCACTTTTATTGTCGTAGGCATCATGATTATACAAATATTCTCTAAATCCATCACTCATTAATCGTCACCATTAATGTGAGCGATAAGGAGTCTTTTTCAAAGAAAAAAGACATCAACAGACATTTCCAGACAATCATCGATGTCAATCTTAGGTAAACTTCTCTTAAGTAAGGCCTTATATCTTTATCCACCACGTTTAATAGAGAAAATAAATGAAAAAGAACATCGTAATGATTATCGCAGGGTTATTACTGCTTTCTGGCTGTGCAACACCTTATCAAACAGAAAAAAACTTTTGGTCTTTTGGTAAAGGATTCGATGTACAAGCGCTTGCTCAAGATACTTGGCAAATCAGTTTCATTGGTAATGATTACACAGACAGAGCCATTGCTCGTAAGTATATTTTGCGTAAAAGTGCAGAGTTAGCGAGTCAAGCCGGATACGCTTACTTCACCCTCTTGGATGAGGAAATCAATGTTGATTCTGTTGCTAAAAACCAAATTTCACAGGCTGAAAATAAGCAAAAATGGTTGTATTCAACCACACAGATCACCAGTGAAACAACCATCATGGCAATCAGCAAAGGGCTTCATCAACCTTCAGATGCTTATAAAATGGTTTATGAAAGCCAGTTTATTTTGAATAGCATTAACGTCGAACAATAACGAGCGTGAATAAACAACACCGATCGTCGCTAAGCATACATTCACTTAGTGACGATCATAAATATCAGCGTTGATAACGATCCGTTAGTAGGCAACTCCGACTCGTTGCTGTGCAAACGACGCGGTATCTAACATATCCAGCATTGCCACTGCATAATCACTGACCGAAATCCGACTGTGGCCATCTTGATCTGCGAGTAACTGATCACCGCCAATGCGGTAAGCGCCTTGCTTATCTCCGGGGAAAATCTCAGCCGCAGGGCTAACAAAGGTCCAATTCAGTGGACTATCGCTACTTCTAAAAATCGCCAAGGCTTCGCCTTGTGCTAATGCTTCTGGTTTATATTCGCTTGGAAAGTCCGGTAAAGAGACCAGTGAAACGCCCGGTGAAACTTCTAACGAGCCGGCTCCACCAACCCAAAGTAAACGTTTTACTCCAGCTTGAGGTAATGCACTCAATAACTGCTCAGCAGTCTTGGCAACAATACTATGATCCCCACTTGCTCGACCGCCAATTGACACCATAGCGACATCTATATCTGCAAATAACTGAGCAAAATTGGCTTGATTGTGTACATCAAACTGACGTACTTCGACATTCGCATCGGTCATTTTAGCGGGATCACGCACCATAGCGACAACTTCGTGCCCACGAGACAGTGCTTCTTGTACTAAATGACTACCGATCCAACCCGAGGCTCCAACAACAGCAACTTTCATTTTTTAACACCTTAATGTTTAATTTATCAACAGATGCTAGTGTAGTCGCCTCTGAGCGAGTGATAAATGGTAAGAAAGGATGTAGATTGTATCTAGATAAGATACTAATGAGAGAGAAGCATGGATAAATTGACCGCAATGCGCAGCTTTGTAGAAGTCGCCAACATTGGTAGCTTCACTCAAGCGGCAGAAAACCTTAACTTAAGTCGCTTACAAGTCTCACGCCATGTACAAGAAATTGAAGATTGGTTAAAACAGCGTTTGTTGCATCGGACAACACGCAAAGTGAGCCTAACAGCATCTGGGGAAGAAGCGCTAAGACAGTGTGAAAAAATCCTCAATCAAACGGCAGAATTAGAAATGCGAGCACTAGAGCAATCGCAGTCACTGTCTGGAAGAATTCGTATTTCGGTACCAATTGGCTTAGCACGCTATCTACTGCTTGATGCCGTAGAAGCGTTTACTGATCTGCATCCACAAGTAACGATTGATATTCTTGCTTCCGATCGCTTAGCTCAACTGGTTGATGAACGGGTGGATATTGCACTGCGTTTTACTACCCAACCTGACGAACAATTAATTGCTCGACGTCTTTTTCAAGTCGATACAGTCGCTTGTGCTGCACCCACTTATCTTGCTCAACATCAACCAATTATACAACCGAGTGATCTAGCTAAGCACAACTGTTTTGTCCATCTTTCGCATCATAAATGGGAATTTATTCGTAATAACCAAACCTACAGTGTCAATGTCAATGGTACGATTCGAGCGAACGATATGAGCTTAATCTGTCGAGCAACATTACACGGTAAAGGCATTGCTCTACTCCCTTGTGATTTAGCCAATCGCTACTTAAAAGATCGCTCTCTAATCCAGATATTACCCGACTACCATTTAGCGACCAGCGCATTGTGGGCGGTGTATTTATCGCGTAGCTATCAGTCGCCTCTAGTTCGGCAATTTATCGATTTTGTCAGCACACAATGGGACGATCTAGACATGACGATCCCTTCATAAAAATGAATATAAATCAAACCGATATTCAAAAAGAAATAACATATTCGCTTTCCTAGACGAGTAAATAAACATAATTTTTTCCTTCCGTTAGCAGTAAATGGAACGCCGACTATACTCAATAGGTAATGGCGTAGATGAGGATTAATTATGTTTAAAAGTATCAAAGTGATCTTTTTTAGCCAAATTGTATTGGCTATTACTCTGATTCTATTGGGAATGGGCGCAATAAAATATAATGTTTTCCAAAAACAGCTCTATCAAAGCCTAAGTGCAAATGTTGAACATGCCACTCATCGCCTATCGATCAGTTTACCTAAACCGATTTGGGACTTCGATTTTGACTCAGCGAGAGCGATTGTATTATCAGAGCTCAATGAACCCGCAATTAGTGCGATACAGATAAAAGACAATAATGACAAATCAATAATCTTTTATCTCAATCAGCCTGAATACCCAGAGGTCACCAATATTGATCCCAAGTCATACACGGGGAAAAAAGAGCAGGAATTCTTTATTGATGATTTTGGCGATATAAAAAAAGTAGGTTCGATTGTTTTATATTACAATGATTTTGCTATCGCCGAACAATTATCTGAATTGATGCAAAAAGTCGTCATAGAGATACTGATCCTGGATGTTTTGCTCTCTTTAATCACTCTTTTATTGTTGCGTATCACGGTATTAAAACCTCTTGCTAACCTTACCGATAGGGTAATGGATCTTGCTTCTGGAGATGGCGATCTCACACAACGGATTGAGCCTGCCAAACTCAACGAATTTAAAGATATTACCTTAGGGATCAATCGATTTACCGAGTCTTTAGAAACCATTGTTCAAAAAATCATCCAGTCAACGGAACACCTGCATCAATCCTCGCTCGCCAGTAAAGAGATCGCGAGCGACAATGCCGTAAAACTCAATCAACAACAACACACGTTAGATTCTATCTCACACGCTGCCGTTGATATTCAACATTCAATTCAACAAGTTAATGAATCAGCGTTAGACAGCGCACAGCACGCCAGTTCATCCAGCACGTTAACCGACTCGATGCACAGTACGATTGAAACCACCTCGCACGAAATGAAAAAAATGCAGGAGAAAATGCTACAGCTTAACAGCAAAATGACCACCCTTTCTCAAGAAGGTGAAAAAATTAACACCATTTTAAATGTGATTAATGACATTTCAGAACAAACCAACCTACTGGCACTCAACGCTGCCATCGAAGCCGCTCGAGCTGGTGAACAAGGCCGAGGATTCGCGGTGGTCGCCGATGAGGTCCGTAACCTAGCCGTGAAAACTAGCCATTCTACTGAGCAAATTAAAACCAATATCAATGCCCTCAATGAAGCCACCTCAATGGTTGAAAAAGAGTTACATGACATCGCACTGACTCTAGAAAAAACCTCTGAACGCTTTGGAGAGTCTCACTCCGTTATCGAAAAAATGAACCTGATGGCAAAAACCATCAAAGAGAAAAATCAACACGTGGCCGATCTTGCCAAAAGTCAAAATGTATCGATTGCCTCGATTAGCCGCTCATTACTTGACGTCGTTGACGCATCCAAAGCCGTGGCTGATGGTGCTCAAACCAACTTAGGTATGTCAGTAGAGGTGATCAATATTGGAGAAGAAATCAAACAACAAGTCGCTAAATTTAAAACCCATTAATTTCCGGTGAGAGGAGGTAATCGTTCATTACCTCCTCTAGGGATACCACTTCAATCGTCATCAAGAGGGAACACCATGAAGTCAATTATCACCGCCAGTTTATTGGCCGTATCTTCTTACAGTTTTGCATCAAGCTTAAACGATCTAAATTTTATTACTGAAATCTATCCGCCCTTTAATTATGAAGAACAAGGGAGATTAACGGGAATCGCTATTGATGTGCTTGAATCAGCCTCAGAAGCCGTCAATGACCCTGTCAAACGCGAAAGCGTACAACTTCAACCATGGGCGAGAGGTTACGCTGCGGCGTTAGAAACGCCAAATACAGTTCTATTTTCCATGACACGTACTGAAGCTCGAGACAACCTCTTTAAATGGGCGGGGCCGATTGTCGAAAGTCGAGTCGTGCTCTGGGCACCAAAAGCCAAAGGCATCAAAATTTCCACACCGAGCGATCTCAATAATTATCGCGTGGGTGTGGTGAGAGAAGATATTGGTGAGCAACTGCTGCGCAATCTCGCGGTCAATCCTAATGCGTTAAGACCTTCAGCATCACCGGAAATGGTCGCAAGGCAATTGGATGCTAATCGCATCGATCTGTGGGCTTATGGCGATAATGTCGGTGTATTTATTATGCGTGAACAAAATATCGATCCCAGTCTGTACGAAATCGTCTACGTACTACATGAATCGCAAACCTATTTCGCGTTCCATAACAGTACTAACGATCAATATGTTGAAAAACTGCAGAACGGAATTAATCTCATCAAAGAGAGCGGTAAACTCGATGAAATCATTGCCGGTTACCGTTAATACTATCAATCCGCACTTCATCACTTGAAGAGAATACTTCTTCAATCTCTTCAAGTGATCACCTTTGATATAAAGTGGCGTTTTCCCTACTCAAACGACACCAGTGTTTTATTAGGATAATGAGGTCTTCGTATGAAAGTCACATCACTTTGTTTAACCGTATTACTTACTTTTCTGAGCTGGACAAGCTGGGCGAAAACTCTCACAGCAGCGCAAGATCCATGGCCACCGTTTGTTACCTCAGAGGCTCCTCATGGACTTTCTATTGAATTAGTCAGCGCCGCTCTAGAAACGCAAGGCTATCAACTAGAGTTTCAAATTATGCCTTGGGCAAGGGCACTGGCAGAGGTTCAAGCAGGCAATATTGATTTGCTACCAGCAACGTGGTTTACCGAACAGCGAACCAGCGTTCTGGCTTATAGCGATCATTATCTCTACAACCAAATAAAGTTTATTACCCTACCCACGAATGCCTTTGAATATAGCGGTCTTGATAGTCTCGCAGGTAAACGCGTAGGTACGGTTCGAGGTTATGGATATGGCGACGATTTTTTAAATTCAACGCTATTTAATCGCTCAGAAGCCAATGATTTAATTTCTAATTTACGCCGTTTAGAAGCAGGCCGGATCGACGTCACTTTAGAAGATGAATTAGTCGCTCGCTCTTTAATAAGTGACAATGGTTTGGATGCCAATAACTATCGATTTACCACGAGTGGTTTATCCGCTAACTCACTTCATGTTACCTCTGGGCTAGCCAATCCCAATGCTCTCGAGTACATCGAAGCCTTTAATCGAGGGTTAGCACAAATCAAAGCCAATGGTACTTTTAACGAAATACTGCTTAAGTATGGGATCGCTCTCGATTAATCAGTCTATGGACCTGCGTCTAAGGCATTAAAAAAAACAGAGATCGGATATGAGTAAAATGCGGCTGGTAGAAATAATCCACCAGCCGCATTTTTTTATTGAGTGCGTTTGTGCTTCGGCACGTAATTAAGAATTGATATTGGCACTGGATGTTTAGGCTCAAATCCTGCGATTTCTCGCCGTTCAATCAAATGCCCTAAACGGCTCTCTATCATGCATAAGTTTTTGAAGTTGTCTTTCGATACCAAAGAAATCGCTTCGCCTTGTGCCTCAGCTCGACCTGTCCGTCCGATACGATGGACATATTCATCGGCGGGAAACGGCAGATCATAATTGACCACTCGCGGTAATTCATCGATATCAATACCACGCGCTGCAACACCGGTCGCAATCAAATATTTGATCTTTCCGGCTTTAAAATCTGCTAACAGTTGCTCGCGTACTGCTTGGCTACGACCGCTATGAAACGCTTCAGCGGCAATGCCTCTTTTTTCTAATTGCGCAGCCAATTTGGCAGCGCCGTGTTTGGTCTCGATAAAGATCAGCGCTTGGTCCCATTGATATTCATGGATTAAATGACTCAACAATGCTGACTTTTGATCTTTATCGACCGTAATAAGCCACTGGGTAATATTCGACTTCGACGCTTGGTTCGCTGCAATGCTGATCTCATGAGCTTCACCCACCGCAGTTTTAGCCAGCTCACGAACCTTATTCGATAAAGTCGCGGAAAAGAGTAAAAATTGCGCTTCCGTTGGCAAACGTTGAATGATTTTGTTAATCGCTTCAATAAAGCCCATATCGAGCATGCGATCCGCTTCATCCAGCACAACCACTTCAATTTCATCAAAATGTACCGCTCGTTGAGCGTACATATCAAGCAGTCGTCCGGGGGTGGCAACCAACACATCCACACCGTCAATCAGTTGCTGTTTTTGTGCCTGCTCATCAACACCGCCATACATCGCTAAACTGGTTAACTCCGTGTATTGAGCATACTGTTTGACATTATCCGCAACTTGGATGGCAAGCTCACGAGTCGGCACTAAAATCAGCGCGCGAATACGTTTTTTGCGCTGAGTTTGTCCTTGCATCAATCTATCTAAAATCGGTAGCACAAAGCCGGCTGTTTTACCGGTCCCAGTTTGCGCGGCAGCAATCAGATCTTGGCCTTTTAAAATAACCGGGATCGCTTGCGTTTGAATGGTGGTCGGAGTTTGATAACCAAGCTCAGCGACTGATTTGATCAGTGCTTCGTTTAGTCCAAGTTGTGTAAATGACATAGCAGACTCTAAATAAAATGGCGTAGAGCAAAAACGCTCGACAATATCGCTCATTCTAACATGAAGAATGCGGTGCTGTTGATCTTTCGAGATTAGTGATTTCAAAACCGTTCAACAGCACCTCGGTATGAACGCTTTACTTGCTTCATACCTCATTTATAAGTCAGACATGATGTCGCATGTAATCACGCCAATTTTTGCTGCGCTATCAAACGGTATTGGACGATGTCTTCGATGGTCAGTACGGGCATATTGTGTAAAAGGCCAAAGGCAACAATCTCTGGCGTTTTAGCCATCGTACCGTCCGGATTGGTTACCTCACATAACACACCAGCGGGCAATAATCCTGCCATTTGCATTAAATCTACCGTACCTTCAGTATGACCACGTCGTGTCATAACTCCGCCTTTACGGGCACGTAGCGGAAAGACATGACCTGGGCGGGCTAAATCGTCGGGTTTCGCTTGCGGATTAATCGCGGTTTTAATCGTGGTCACACGATCTTGAGCGGACACTCCAGTGGTCACACCATGACGAGCTTCTATCGATACCGTAAACGCGGTTTGGTTTTTGCTGTCGTTGACGGGCACCATCGGTGGCAGTTCGAGTTTATTGGCCTGCTCATCGGTTAAACATAGACAGACAATCCCGCTGCATTCGCGGATCATCAACGCCATTTGTTGGTCGGTCAACTTTTCTGCAGAATAGATAATATCGCCTTCATTTTCACGATCTTCATCATCAAGCAATAAAACACCGCGCCCTTCACGTAAAGCGTGTAACGCGTTTTCTACTCGAGTGATTGCATCGCCAAATTCGGCAAGTAGTGACAACTGATTCATGGTTTACTCCTAATAATGACCAGAATCAGGGCAGTTTTATGAGGCAAAACGAAAGGCACCATAATGGCAAGCTGAGTAAATCCTTGCTAGACACTATTGGCGTATTTGTCATTCTCTCTCATCCGGACTATGACCGTCGGCTCTGGCTTCTCACCAGATCTGCTGACCTCGACGAATCGAGCGCTCGTGGGCTGGCCCTAATGGACATACCACCGGTGGGGAATTTCGCCCCGCCCTGAGAATTTTAATGTAATGAGTTAAGGTCAAGCTAAAGGCCTCCTTTAACTTGACGCTTATTATGGTAATACTTCACGCCTCGTTTGCAAAGCCACAAGCGGACAGATTTGAGACATGCAGACACAATAAAAAAGCCCCATGATCGACATGAGGCTTGATAGAATTTACCTGTACCACATTACTCTAATTCAACTAAATTCTTTTGAAAGGTTTTGTGCTGCGCTTTAACCGCATCTTCTGGTTCACCGGTTAGCAAACTAACAGCCACAATCGCTAGGGTTGAAAAGAGTATCCCAGGAACGATTTCATATACATCAAACCAACCGCCAGTCAGCTGTTTCCAAACCACAATTGTCACACCACCAACGATGATCCCCGCTAAAGCGCCATTACGATTCATACGCGACCAGTACAGACTGAGCACTAATGCAGGACCAAAAGCAGCACCAAAACCCGCCCAGGCATAAGAGACTAAGCCAAGCACTGAGCTATCCGGTGTCATGGCCAACACTAACGCGACGATTGATATCAGCACAACGGAAAAACGTCCTACTTTAACGATCTCTTCTGAAGTCGCCTCTTGTTTGAAAACTTGCTTATAAAAATCTTCCGCTAGGGCAGACGAAGAGACCAACAGCTGTGAATCTGCTGTACTCATGATGGCCGCTAAAATCGCCGCCAAGAGAATACCAGCGATGACTGGATGAAACACAGCGTTAACCAGCAGCATAAATATCCGCTCACCATCATCAAGCTGAATCGAGCCATTTTGCGTAACGTAAACTAGGCCAACTAAACCCACTAACATGGCTCCAAACATTGACAACGCCGTCCACAGCACCGCAATCCAACGGGCAGTAGTTAGATCTTTATTCGAACGCGCCGCCTTAAAACGCGCCAAAATATGCGGTTGACCAAAATAGCCAAAGCCCCACGCGACGAGAGAGAGAATGGCAATACTAGAAAGAGGCTTACCTTGAATATCATCCCATAGAGTCAATAATTGCGGGTTAATCGCGCTCAAATCTGAACTTAATTGACTAAAACCACCATTCATTGCGGTGATCGGGACAATCAGCAACGCGGCAGCCATCAATAAACCTTGCACCAAATCGGTCCAAGATACAGCCAGAAAACCACCAAATAAGGTATAGGACACCACACAAATCGTGCCAATGATCACCGCGGTGGTGTAATCAATCCCAAAGACGGTTTCAAATAATTTACCACCCGCGACTAAACCTGAACTGGTATAGAAAAGGAAAAATAACAAAATGAAAAAGGCCGAGATGGTTTGAATCAGTTTCGATTTATCATTAAAGCGCCGCGATAAAAACTCAGGTAAAGTCAGAGCATCGGTGGTAATACTGTAAGTACGCAACCGCTTTGCGGTAATTAACCAGTTAGCCCATGTACCGATGAGTAAGCCACCCGCAAGCCAAAAGGCTTCAATCCCTGCCGCATAAGCGTAGCCGGGTAAACCTAACAGTAACCAACCACTCATATCCGATGCTCCCGCTGACAACGCAGCAGGCCATGGCCCAAGGGAACGGCCCCCTAGGAAGTAGTCTGATGAGTTTTTGGTTCGCTGGTAAGCAAACACACCGATCGCCAACATCAAAATCAGATAGATAATGAAGGTGGTCGTAATAGCAAAGCTATTGTCCATTGATATTTCCTCTATTTACTAAGATCGCTTTCCCTCCTGCTCATTAATTTAATGAGCAGGAGGGTCAGGATTAATG
This sequence comes from Vibrio sp. V33_P6A3T137, assembly GCF_009904835.1. Taxonomy (NCBI): domain Bacteria; kingdom Pseudomonadati; phylum Pseudomonadota; class Gammaproteobacteria; order Vibrionales; family Vibrionaceae; genus Vibrio; species Vibrio sp. V33_P6A3T137. The sequence continues at coordinate 10,273 of NZ_WXWK01000135.1, forward strand.
GGTTTCGTTGCCTAGCTCTAAGAGCGTCGCGTTACCACCCACTGCTGTTATATTTATAGTGCGCGTACGTTCGGTAATAAAACGTAGCGATAAGTGCGGATCGTGTGCCACGGGAAGGGTGGTGAGATCGGTTTCTGAAACAAGATTAATAATTGCGCCGGAACGCTGGGCAAGTTGTCGATTAAGACTGTGCTCAAGCGATACATTACCCACATAACCAACACTGCGGATGTCTGATTCGATTAATGCCTGATACGCATCCAAGGCACTAAACTGCAGTAAATTAACCGGTAAAGATGACTGCTGGTTAGCCGCCGTTAAAGCGGCAACCAGCTCGCGATCATCACTGCAGATAATCACACTATTGCCCGCCACCAACGCACAGCATAACTGGGCCACCAATGCTTGCTTGGCCGTTACACTCGCGTCATTTTGGATAAGTAGAGCAACCCCTCGCCCCGCGGTATACAGTTCATTGGTTTCGCCCGTAGGACCAATCAATGAGTGTGAACGCGCCAATAATGCGCTGGCCTGCTCAAGGTGAAAAGACACCACATCAGCTAATCCCGGCATACTTTCTTTTAAAGATGATTTCAATGACAGTAAGCACTCACATTTAAAATCAAAATCGGTTAAGTTCCAGTTTTCCCAAGCCGAGCAGGCGTCGGTAAAACGGGTGACTTGATGTACCATAAACTACTCCTTCGCTGGTTAGATTAACCGTATTGCACTTGGGTAAAACGATATAAATAATGCGGCCCACCCGCTTTCGGGCCGGTGCCAGATAGCCCTTGCCCACCAAATGGCTGCACTCCAACCACTGCACCAACCTGATCGCGATTGATATAGCAGTTACCGACTCGCGCATGCTTCTCTATCCAACGGTAAGTGGTTTCATTGCGGCTATGAATCCCCATCGTCAAGCCGTAACCGGTAGCATTGATCTGCTGAACTACCTGAGCCAACTCGTTGGCTTGGTAGCGAACAATATGCAAAATAGGTCCAAACTGCTCCTCACTTAAACAATCAATTCCTGAGATTTCAAACGCCGTCGGTGCTACGAAATCGCCATATTGACAGTCATCAGCTAACGTTAATTGCGCAATTTTTTTCTGAGTCTGGCTCATGTGAGCGATGTGTTTCTCTAAACCTTGCTTTGCCTTCGCATCAATCACTGGGCCGACATCGGTATTGTGCAAATAAGGCATCCCGACCGACAGCTCCTGCATAGCGCCTTGGATCAAACTGATCACACGATCAGCGATATCTTGCTGCACAAACAATACTCGCAGTGCTGAGCAGCGTTGACCCGCCGAAGCAAAGGCAGAACGTAACACATCGCGCACCACTTGCTCGGGCAGAGCCGTACTATCGACGATCATCGCATTTTGCCCTCCCGTCTCAGCAATCAAGGGCACAGGCGTCGACTCTCGCTCAGCCAGTGTTTGATTAATCCGCTGAGCGGTAGCCGTCGATCCCGTAAACACCACACCAGCAATCGCAGGGTGTGAAGTCAATGCATGGCCTATCTCCGAGCCGCGACCAGGTAAAAATTGAATTGCATAGTCAGGGAAGCCCGCTTCAAGCATCAGTTCAACGGCACGCGCGGCGATCAAGCTGGTCTGCTCGGCGGGTTTAGCCACCACGGTATTACCAGCGACTAAAGCTGCCGTAATTTGTCCAAGGAAAATCGCTAATGGGAAATTCCACGGGCTAATACACACAAATACGCCTCGTCCTTGACGTGAAACTTGACGTGTTATGCCATCAAAACTGCTGATGGTGAACGGAGCTAACCCTTCAACTTGATTTGCGTAATAACGACAAAAATCCACGGCTTCACGAACTTCATCTATTGCATCATGAATCGTTTTTCCGGCTTCCTGATGACAAAGCGCACAAAACTCAGCCAAATGCGATTCCAGCAAATCGGCTAATTTCAGAAGTTTTTCAGCACGTTGCTGATCAGGAGTCTGCTGCCATTTTGAAAATCCAGCCTGAGCAATCGCAATGGCTTCGGAAACATGATCATGGGTTGCATGATAAACTTGCCCAACGTCAACACGGCGATCATAGGGAGCCGTGACTGCAACCGGAGAAGTGCGTTCCTTGATCATGCTTTCGATCTGTGACTGACCATTGAGTATCGGTCCTGCTTGCCATTGTTGACTCAAATAACCATGCACTTGATCTTCGAATGGTTGCGCTTCACTTTGAATATCAATATTGATCCCATCTGAGTTTTTGCGTTCAGGGAAAATCTGTGGCGGCAGAGGAATGTTAGTGTTGTGTAACGTCTCAAACGCCAATAACGCATCAACCGGATGCTGAGTTAAACTGTCAACCGGACAGCGCGCATCGACTAAACGATGGACAAAGGAGCTATTCGCGCCATTTTCTAATAAACGGCGGACTAAATAAGGCAACAGATCCTTATGGCTACCAACGGGGGCGTAAATACGTACCGATTGCTGGTACGCTTTCATGGCATGATGATATAAGCCGTCACCCATCCCGTGTAAACGCTGAAACTCAAATTCTTTATGGTTTGCCATGACCGCAATCGCCGATACAGTGTGAGCGTTATGAGTCGCAAATTGAGGAAAAAGATGTCCGCGAACCCCATCACTCAGTAAAAAACGAGCACAGGCTAAATAGGACACATCGGTCGCTTCTTTGCGGGTAAAAACGGGGTAGCGTTGATAGCCTCGCTGCTGTGACCATTTAATCTCGCTATCCCAATAAGCGCCCTTAACGAGACGTACGGGGATACAACAACTGTACTGCTTAGCCAGCGCAGTCAACCACACTAAAGTCGGTAACGCCCGCTTAGAGTACGCCTGCACGACTAAGCCAAACTTTCCCCAACCTTGAATTTGTTTACTGCAATACAATTTTTCAAATAGTTGTAACGACAGCTCTAGGCGATCCGCTTCTTCGGCGTCAATGGTGATCGCCACATCCAATTCCATTGCTCGTTCTAATAATTGCAGCAAAGTCTGGTACAACTCATCCATGACACGGGCTTGATTAGCCACTTCATAGCGAGGATGTAAGGCTGATAGCTTAATGGATACCGATGGGGCTGGGCTGGTATCCAAACCATATTGGTCACGACCAACCGCCTCAATCGCCATTAAATAATCTTTTAAATATTTATTGGCATCGCTGGTGGTTAACGCCGCTTCACCCAACATATCAAACGAATAGGTGTAACCTTTATCACGCATTACCCGGCCATTTTTTTGCGCTTCGCTGATCGTGCGACCCAATACAAACTGATGACCCATGATTTTCATCGCTTGATGCATAGCCTTACGAATGACTGGCTCAGAAAGTTTATTGACCAAACGGTTTAAGGCTTGAGCCGGACTTTGCGCTTGGTTGTCACCCAAGCCAATGACTTTACCAGTCAGCATCAATCCCCAAGTCGAAGCATTGACAAACACAGAATCCGAATTTTTCAGGTGTGATTTCCAATCGGCGACCGATAATCGGTCTTTAATAAACGCATCCGCTGTTGGTGCATCAGGAATACGCATCAGAGCTTCTGCAAGACACATCAATAAAATACCCTCTTGAGTGTCCAAGCTGTACTCTAAAAGCAGAGCATCGATCATCTGCACCGATTTCTTGTCTTGGCGAATCGCCGCGATCAATTGTGTCGTTTTGGTCGCAATCAACACTTTTTCTTCATCGCTAGGCGTTGCCAAAGACAGTAATTGCATTAGCCATTGAGATTCGTCCACCATATAAAGTGGCGAGATCTGTGCCCAAAGCGTACTAAGCGGTTGCTCAATAAACTTGGGGTTCAACACATCTATTGCTGTAAACATGCGTTTTCCTCAATCTCCTATCCGAGGGATGTGACTCGGATTTCAGTCAATGGCAAGCAGTGTATTTTGAGCGCAAGCACAATACTTGTCAAAAACTCCGGAGTTTTTGTGAAAATCTCGTCTTTTTAACAAAACAAAAACAAAATCAAAGCAATTAAGTTCATAAGAAAAAGCAAAACCACTGATAATTTTTCAAAAAAACAACGTCACTATGTCGTCAAGAACACAGCCATCGATGCCAAGAAAAACAATCACCATACAATATCAGATGGACAACACAGAATTCAGCGAGACCAGCGCTGAGGATCACTGGTAATAGGCTTGCGGACAAAGAGTCCGCAAAGCGCAGTAAACCATTTATCGACTACACTGCTTTTTGTATTGAGAAGGGGAAATACCTTGTAAACGAGAAAAGGTATGAGTGAAAGCACTTTGATTTGAAAACCCTGCCAATTCAGCAACTTGGCCCAAGGTAAAACGAGATTGCTCAAGGAGTTGTTTCGCCATATCCACACGTTTACTCAAGACATATTGGTGTGGAGTAATCCCCAATTGCTCTTTGAATAATTGGTGAAACTGACTCTCACCTAAATAAACGCTGCCGGCTAATTGAGCAACTGATATCCGACGACTTAAATGCTGCTCGATATAGCGATCGATCGCGTCTAAATCAAAACGAGCCTCTTTACGATGGACTTCAAACGCCGAAATATGACGCAATAACAAGGCTAGCACGGTATCACTGCACGCTCGACTCAGTAATAAATCGTCCGGACTGGCATGCATCTCCAGCACTAACATCTGAATGAGTTTTTGGATCTGCTTATCGAGTTGAAAATAAATGTCGCTACGCGCTAGTTCATTGATTCTCTGTAACGTTAAAGGATCATCCCCTTGTGGTAAGGGCAAGTTCAACACCAAAATGTCCGACTGTCCTACCGTCGCGCCGAAAGCATGCCCTGTACTTGAAGTTACGACACATCCTTGTCCAGGGCCAACAATATTACCGATGCCCGATACCTCAAAATCCGCTTGTCCTTTCAAGCCAATCACAATTTGTGTGTAACTATGATCATGGCAATCCATATAAGCCGGTAAAGTAATTAATTCCGCCGGACGAGGCGACAAAAGTTTGGCTCTTTCTGGGTTATTCACTAAATATTGACTCATGAGCACTGCACCATGGGATGACCTCTTTGCATGTTATAACATTTTTATCAGAAACCAAGCTTGATAGTGAAATAAGTCTCATCTCACTATCAATACCGCCAACAACAAGCAAAATTAGCGCTCACTGAGAGCAATAGCTCCTGATCCGAGGCTTCGGAACAATGATCAAGTGCACATAAATTACGGTCAATGAGTATCCAATTAAAAAACGTTAAAGCAGATCGGAAATCGGAGCTTGCATATTTCAAGAATCTGCTCAAAATGGAGTAAGTACATTTATAAAAGATACAAAATCAGTGACCTACTCACTAGATTTTGTATACAATTGTGCCTTCAGGATGAGAATTTTTTGCGATGAGCCAGCGTATTGATAACGCTGTCAAAAGTTTGTCTTTCTCCACTATAATGTGGCTATGTTAATTGTTGCAGGGACCTAATGATCAAATATCACCTCCCAGCGCTACTGCTTGCGCTAAGCCCTCTGTGGGTATCGGCATCGGTGTTCGCGGAAGAAGTTACACAGGTTGATCCTGTGGCCGCTATCGATGAAAAAATAACCATTAAACAAAGTGAAATTGACACTATCGCTGCGGAATTTGAAGCAGAAGGAGCTCAACTTCAACAACTTAAAAACGAACAGGCACGTTTAAAACGTGAAAGTGATGAGCTTAATGCACGGCAAAACCGGGCAAAATCGGCTCTGGACAAACAGTATAATCGCCTTCTTGAAGATCCAGACACTGATTTAGTCACCTTCCAACAACGTTATCAGCAGGCTTGGGCCGATGTAAAACAAAACCAATCGGAACAACTTACCAATCAGCAAGCGATAACTGAAAGTGATATGCGTTTATCGCAAATGAAGCAGCGTCATGCGCGTTTGAAAACTGAGTTTACGAACTTGCAAGAGAGCAAAATGGATGCTCGAGTTAAACGTCTCGAAGCCGAGCTTCGTCAAAGCCGCGTCTTGGAAGCCAGCTTCCGCACCACGTGTTCCACCAGTATGACTCTGGGCGAATGTGCCAATCAAGGTCAGCAGTTGACTCGTCAGCGTGCCGTGAATACCTTTAGAGAGCAACTGCTTGATAATTTGACTGAATCGGTCATCGCTAAGCAAAATCTTCGTGGTGTAGAACTCAACATTCACGTCCAAGAAAGCCAAGTGATTCGCAGTGGGTTTGAAGGTAACAACGAGTATTTCACTCATATCCAGGCTCAGCTACAAGCTCGTCCAGAAGCCGTCGCCGCCTGTAAACTGTTAAACCTATCCAGTCGCTATTGCTTAAAAAACGCCACCGAAGCTGTCAATAGCAAGAATGAAAAACAGTGGGCCAATGTGACTATTCGCTCAGATCAGTATCATGATTCTGTCACCATTAACGGTATACAATACGGCAGTACGCCTGTGGAAGTTGTTTTACCCGCAGGACGTCATCAAATTTCTGTGACGAAGGACGGATTTGAGACCTATAATCAAACCGTGACAATCAACGGAAATGACACTATTTGGGTAAGACTTCGCCCCAGTAGAAACGATTAATTCCTGTAAATCGACCCGTTTTCTGGTCTGATTTCACAAAGCTGTCGTTTAAACGCCGTTTTGGTCCTAAGTTATTGAAAGATGACTTCTGACAAAACGGCGTTTTCGTTTAGAATAGCGACAATAATTTTTAAAAAACTTAACTGAAGTAGGCAACAATGCGACCAGGTTTACCCGTTCTGTTATTAGCACTTTTACCTTGCTTAGTGACAGCACCCACGTTAGCTGAAGGCACACCTTCCTCAGTCATGGCGATTGATGACGCATTATTTACGCATCATACCCAGTGGCAAGAAGCGAAGAAAGCAACTCAACATCAGCAAACGGTGGTGGACACTCAGCAAGCTGAACTCGCTCGTTTAACTGCCTTAGCGAAACAACTCAATACCGCGTTTAATTCAGCGAAAACAGCCCTTGAACGTGATTATTTGAAAATGATTGATGAACCGCAATTAGACATTAGCGGTTCACAAAACGCTTACCAAACAGCTTGGTCTGAAGTTAAGAAGAATCAGCAAGACACTTTACTTGCTGAACAAACCTTGCAAGAAATGCACAATCAGCTCGTTCAATTACAAGCTAGCCAAGACGCTATCCAACAAAAAATCACTCAACTGGATCAAGATAAACTCCGAGCAAGAGCTGAGCGATTACGAACAGAATTGAGTCGTGTCGGAGAACAAAAAGTTAGCTTTACCAATGTGTGTAATGCGGCGATGACCTTGGCACAATGTAGCCAGCAAACGACTGATTTAGCTCAGCAAAAAGCGGTTAATCAATTTCAAACTTGGCTAATAGAAGAAACCACCGAAGCGCCATTAATCAAACAGCATCTGGCTGCCGTTTCGCTCAACATTCATTTACTCAGACATAAAACCGTTGATTCTGGCTTTTACGACGGTAATCGCTTTAAAACTGTGCTCGAAGCGCAATTAGATGCAAGACCAGCAGAAAATGTGCCTTGTACATTACTCAATATTGATAGCCAATACTGCTTCGCCCCTGGTGATGGTAGTCACCCTAGTCAACAAAAAGAAGTGGCTTGGGTCAATGTCATGATTCGCTCGAATCAACATAACGATCAGGTCACGATTAATAGCGTGCGTTATGGTAGTACTCCGGTTGAAATTATGCTTCCCACAGGTCAGCACCATGTTGTGATAAAAAAGGAAGGCTTCCATCCCTTTGATCAACAAGTCAATATCAGTAACGATCACACCTTACGTGCCGTATTACATGAAATTGTCAATGAAGTAAAAGCCGGTGATAAGTTCGCCGATACTCTGAAAAATACTCAGCAAGCCCCGCAAATGATCACTCTACTCGCAGGAGAGTACTTATTAGGGGAGAACACATCTCGTCAAGTTCGCCTTGATCATGCTTTCGCTATTAGCGCAACGCCAGTCACCGTAGAGCAATTTAAGCAATTTATTCAACAAACGGGTTATAAAACCGATGCTGAACTGAAAAATATTTGTCTGGCAGTACAAGGAACAACGGTTGCTCCTGTATCAGGAAGCGATTGGAAAAATCCCGGCTTTCAGCAAACAGTTCAATCACCTGCCGTCTGTATCAGTCGTAGCGACGCAAGGGCTTATACCAATTGGCTTACTCAACAAACTGGGTTTCGTTATCGCTTACCGAGTGAAGATGAATGGGAGATCGCCGCTCGCGCTGGGCGGAGAACTGATTACTGGTGGGGGAATGATTTTGGCGCTGGTCAAGCCAATACTGGATGGAGTGGTACGCCATGGTCAAATAACCGTACATCACCCGTCATGGCATTTTCACCAAACCCATTAGGCTTTTACGATATGGTTGGTAACGTTTGGCAATGGACATCAGACAATCCCGGTATCGCTAAAGGTGGAGCATGGAGTTTTTCACCTGAAATGGCTAAAGCCTACCATCAACTCTTTGTCTCGCCGTCTACGGCGGCCAACTATCTCGGATTTCGCGTCCTACGCGAGCTATAGCGCAAGCATTAAATACAATAAAGGGGGATAAGTCACTTATCCCCCTTTATCATCTCTAACCCGTTTTATGGCGCTAAACGCTCTATCTGCCACTGCTGATCAGATTTGCTGTATAGAAAACGATCATGTAGACGATGCTCACCACCTTGCCAAAACTCAATACTTTGCGGTTTGATTCGATAGCCTCCCCAAAATTTAGGCACAGGAATTTCTCCTTTAGCAAATTTTTGTTTCAGTTCGAGATACTTACCTTCTAATACACCACGAGCAGAAATGCGGCTACTTTGCTTACTCGCCAATGCGGCAAGCTGGCTCTCTTTAGGTCGAGAGGTGAAATATTTCATGTTCTCAAAGGCAGTCAGTTTTTCCGCGACGCCAGTAATGTGCACTTGACGCTCTAAAGGATGCCAAGGAAAATGCAAACTAACTCGATGATTATGTTCAATATGCTGCGCTTTACGACTGGCTAGGTTGGTGTAGAAAACCAAGCCTTGCTGATCAATATTTTTTAGTAAAACAATTCGTTGAAAAGGTTGGCCATGTTCATCTACGGTCGCAACCGTCATCGCCGTCGGATCAGCGAGCCCGGCATTAATCGCTTGCTCTAGCCAAAAATTGAATTGCTCGATAGGATCGAGCAATAAGTCCTTACGGCGTAATCCACCTTGTGTGTACTCACGACGAATATCTGAAAGATCCATGTCTACTCCTCTTTTTTGGCTATGATTGTGCGCCGATAGCCTCACGATCTCAAGTAGAACGGATTGATTTCGCCCGTCGAACTCTCACCGTGCAGAGTCTCTGGCTTAAATTCCAATATCCTCTTGATCCAATTTGGAGGAAAACTTAATCTCATGTTGATTAAAAATAATCATCGAAGGCCCATGAACTCGCTTTGTGACCACTTTTTCATCACCATATTGAATCGTCACGTGAGTGAAGACCTTGCCTTTAACTTCAATGGTATTGATTTCCAACATCTGTTCAAATTCTTCATTTAATAAGTCTACCGCCACCTTCACTTTTTCCATCCGTTCACTTGATTGCGCCTTATGCTGATCAATCTGTGACGCTTCTTCCTCATTACGCTCGGCTTTAGGACGCTTTTTAAACTCTAATTCCCGGCGAATGACTTCCATCGTGCTCTCTTGAGCTTGTTTATAATACTCTTTATGTTTAGCGATTCGGTCACGGTACCATCCATAGCGAGCAAATGCTTCAAGCGCAGTGGCCGCATCGCCTTCTACTCCTAGATTAAAGCACACGACTTTTCCGCCAACTTTCGCACTACCGCCGCTGAGTGTGCCTTGTTTTTCCGCTTTATCTAAAACGGTTAGATCGCCCCCACAGCGAATATCATTGCTCAGGCTATGCACAGAAAGCTGGATATTTTCCGCGGCTTGTAACTCAGAAAACTGGGCATAATTGGCCTTAATACTGCCTCCCGATTTGACCACACAGGTTTTCGCTTCATCATCATAAACCGTATGGCCAATAATTCCTTTACCGATCTCGATATCACCTTGAGCTTGTACATCTGCCGATTCAACAAATCCGCCGATCACAATAGACCCCGTCGCGCGGACAATCATTCCCGGCTCAACATCTCCGGCAATAACCACACTGCCTTTAAATTTCACGTGACCAGTTGCGACACTGACGTTATTTAGACACAAGGCGCTTTCTACATCGACCGTTTTATTCTTAATGATCGGCATTCCAGATAGACTGGATAACAACAAATTAGGATCATCAGGAGAGATGTGTGTCCCTTTACCTGCAACCAGTACCCCTTCGTTACCCGGTTTAGCAGGAATGACTTTCCCCAACACGGTAAAACCCGGCTCACCCTGAGTTGCAGGCTTACGACGCATCACTGGATCGTTTTCTTCGACGGTGATTGTTTCTCCCAGATTTCTCATATCGACTTTATGCGGATCGGCCGTTTTTTGCGGAGCTAAAATGCGGGTTGTCACATCATCCACTAAAGGGACAAATTGCACGTCTTGACCTTGAATCGGCGCTTTACCCTGAGCAATCGGTTGAGTAAAGGTTTCTCCGGGTTTTAAGGTTTTACTCACCAGTAAGACTTTTTTTAAAGCTTGTTTATTTATGCCTTTAATTACATAAGCTTGCGCTAAAGCATGCACTAACTCACTGCCATAAAGACCACGCCCCCCATAAGCGCCTGTGACCACCATACTGGCCAGCATATCTTGCTCACTCAAGACGACTTCAACAGCCGCATTTCTTTTTTCAGCAATGATGATGCCTTCACGAGCCTCTTTTTTACCTTCTTTGACACAATTGATAAAACGATTCACCGCCTCTTCGAGCAAATGGAATTTACCTGCTCCTAATCGAGCTAAAGACTCACTCAATCCCGTTTGAGCTAATTCAGGGTTTGCATTGCTATCGCTCGGTAAGCGCGCAATAACGCGACTCTTGTCTTCCGAGAGAGTAATCAGATCCTTCCACATAATACTCAACCTTACTGCATCTCTTTGGGTTAAAGAGCAGTGTATAAAAAATGTCTGAATCACTAAATAATTCGATGTTCAAATTAAGGCCCCCATCACTGGATATCGGCTTTAAGTTAAAAAAAGGCCATATTAAAGACCAGACCTCGACATTCGTTTAATGCTCGTAATCCTCTATGACCACAGAGACGTCTGGAAAAGCGTACCGAGTATCAAAACGATATACGGCTTGAATTTGCTGACCGTGGTTTATATAACGAATCGATTCACATAACTCGGTTGCAAATAGTAAATCTTGATCATCATGCGTCAACTCCGTTTGCTCAGTATTAACGTCTGTCAACGGTCGCCCATTATGTTCGAGAATAAACAACACCCTTTGCTGCTGAGGTTGATAATCGACCTGAAAACGGATCCAGTAATCGTCAGCTAATTCCTCAAGCAACTGCTCTCGCTGTTGGTGGTAAAGCACAAAACCGTCAGGATGACTTTTGAGAGCCGTCGATAAACCAAGTAAACCTTGTTCAATAATCTTCGTAAACAGTTCCGATAAAATTGAACAGATAAAATCCAGATGATCGCCAACTTGAATAATCCCTTTTAAAAATAAACGAACTTCATTCATGACGATGATCTGCTTTAATACCGAAGCGGAAAAATAGAGTTCACTTTTACAAGGAATTAAACTGGGAGAAGAACCGAGCGTCGGCTGAGTATTTTGGGCATTAATGATCGGAAAAGACATGGCAAGGATAGAGAGATCTTCATCTTGCCCTGCTGGTGAAAAAGCGTGCACCGCCGAATCAATCAGGCTGATGAACGATTGAGTCGATGCTTGTGTCAATAATGTTTCCAGCCGTTGTCGACCAAACACTTCGCCGTTTTGATGACGAGTTTCAATAACCCCTTTCGTGCAGCAGACAATACTCTGCCCTGGTGAGAGTTTAAAGTGTTTGATATCACAACGAAACATTTCACTCGGTAGAACACCTAAGGGCTGATGTGTCGATGCCAAGCGTTTCACCAACTGACGATTCGGCGATAATATATAACCGTCAGGCATTCCTCCCCCCCACCAAGAGATTTCAAAACCGTTGGAGTGTATTTCAAATAAATGAGCCGCAACATGAATACTTGGGGGCAAAAACGTTGCCAATTCTTGATTAAGCTCGACAACCATTTCGCTTAATGCACAACCTCGTTCCGCCAATGCAAAAAAAGCGCGAGTCGCAGGAATATTAGCAATCGCAGCAGGCAACCCATCGACACTAGAGTCGGCGATCATCACATAAATTCCACCATAACGACGCCGAGCCACCAAGATCAAATTACCGTTAAAAATCGTTGAAGGCGTAGAGATGTAATGAATACCATAAATCGGTTCGATTTGTGCGCTCATCTCTTCGACCAAATTACTGAAAATCGACTCTGCTACCGAGTAATCATGCTGGACTTGATCTTGGAATATTTGTAACTGATCACGCTGCAAGATCAGTTGCTGATGCATTTTGACAATCCGATAGTGCGCCTGTATTTTGGCTAATAAGACACTTTTTTCGATTGGTTTAGGAATAAAATCATCACCGAGAGCAAGGCAGCGAGAAAAAGAGTCTTGATCATCCAATGCCGTGAGAAACAAAATAGGAATATGCTGATCAGGAAAAGCCGTACGGATCTCTTTTGCGGTAGTAAAGCCATCTTTTACTGGCATGATCACATCGAGAAGAATAATGTCGGGTAAAGGATCCATCTTTTTCATTGCCGCGACCACTCCCTGACCATCGGCAAAAAGATCAACATGCGGCGTAATATGACTCAACATAATACGGCACAATTCTCGGTTGGTCGCATGATCATCGATGATCAACACTCTCATACTCGGCCTCACTGACTGTGCGTGTTATTCATTTTTAGACGATTAAGGCCTGTTAGCCTTAGCTATTTCATCGGCTCTATCGATAAAAATGAGCCAAGAACATCGCAAGAGTAACAAACCCTATGCATAAAAATATAGTTCAGTTTATGAGTTAGAGCGAATAGCTTTGCTGATCAAAAGAAGAAGCCAATGATTTATTAACCTGACTTTTAGCCAACTCTCCCAACCTAGACTAAGCCCGTTGCTAGCGGGCTTAGGCAAGCACCACTAGCTTTAGCAGTAAGAAAGTGCTCATTCCAACGACTGTCGTAAGCAGGACATTTTTACTTAACCAAGCCAGTAAACCAGAAAGTAGTGCGGCGAGAAGATAGGGGTTGTTCCACTCTAGCCACAATGTTTTTTCAGGCATAAACACAATCGGCGCCCAAATCGCGGTCAGTACCGCAGGCCCTGAGTAGCTAAGTAAACGCTGCAATGTCGGGCTAATACGCAGTGGCAGCTTAGGTTCAAGCAACAGATAACGGCTAAGAAACACCAGTGCTGTCATGGAAAGTATTGAAAGCATGATCATGGGCGAGCTCCTAATAAACGTTCAGCACCGTAGCCAGCGAGCATTGAGCCAATACTGGCAAACATCAGGCTGCCTTCAATATCCATCACGGTGAGTGACACCGATAACACCAAGGCTGTCAGTACCGAAATGAGCACTGGCCAGCTTTTGATATTCGGGATCACAATCGCGATGAACGTGGCGGCAACAGCGAATTCCAATCCCCACTGATTGAGATTGGGTAAATAGCTGCCCGCGGCAATCCCGACCAAACTGGCCAAATTCCAAATCAGATAAAAACTCAGCCCTGCGCCTAACGCATACCAGCGATTAAACTGCTTATCAGACTGCGCGCCGCAAATCGCAAACAGCTCATCGGTGAGTAAAAATCCCAACGTGAGCCGCCAGCGTAAGGGCAATCGGCTGATTTTGCTGCGCATCGATACGCTGTACAAAAAATGGCGTGAGGTAATAAACAAAGTTGCTATCAACAAACTCAGTAACCCCGCACCCGTTTTAAACATGCCTATAGCGACTAACTGTGCCGCCCCAGCAAACAAGATCGCCGACAAGGCTTGGCTCTCGACAACGGATAAGCCCGCTTCAATCGCAAACGAACCTGTCAGTAACCCCCAAGGCAACACCGCAATGCTCAACGGCAGCATAGCGACTGTGCCCTGCCAAAACAGTCGCGTGGGGGTAGGTGAATCATCAATGGTTAACACTTGGCTATTCATACTTTTTCCAATTCATAGGAGAAAACCTCATACCTTTTTTACCTTAAGCGATCAATCGTTTAGATAAAACGTTGTTTGATATTGTTCGGGATTATCAAAGCACAGGGATAAGCTGGCGATCTTGGATAATCTTGCGTCGCTTAACTACGGTTTGGCGTACTGTTTGGGAGTGATACCGAGCGCTTTTTTAAAGTGGCGATGCAGATGGCTTTGATCATGAAAACCGCACTCTTGCGCGGTATCTGAAATACTCAACCCCTGTTTTAAGAGTTTTTTGGCAAGGCGTAAACGTGCTTGGATTTGATAAGCGTGTGGCGGCAAACCAAACTGATTTTGAAACGTCCGCACCAGATAAAAAGGGCTTAATCCCGCCAGTTGTGCTAGCTCTTCGAGCGAGACATCGGCCTGTGGAAAATCATCCAGAAACTCTTTAACCAGCAGTAATGGCCGTAGTGCAGATATCAGTTGTTCGGCTTTTGGAGCGGTGCGGCTATGGCGCGTCATCAACTTGACTAAGCTGGCGTAAATTAAGGTTTCGCGCAGCAAGCGGTTAGTCGATTTTTCAAGGGTTTCAAATACTAAGCGCAGTTGGCTTGCAAGCTCAGGATCATACACCACCGCTTGTGGAAAATAAGGTGCGCCTGTATTCGCGCCAATCTCGTTGGCGACCGTGGCAAACTGCTCAGGCAGTGGATACATAGCTTTATACGCCCAACCGCCTTCGACGGCAGAGTGTCCGGTGTGCACTTCATCGGCGTTGACTAAAATAATGCTGTCTTGCGGCGCAATATGATTGCCGCCGGTGCGATAAAAAGATTGAGCGCCGCGCTCAATCACACCAACGGTATACCCTTCATAGCTGTGGCGAGAAAAATTCTGCGTTTCGTATTGGGCATCAAGCAACTCTAGGCCGCCAAATTCATCGGCAATCTGAAATTTTGCTTGTTCTTTACTTTTGCCTGCTGAGTCACTCATCATGCTTCCTTGTAGTTTACCTTAGAAGTCTACTGCAAAGTACGGAGAAGTTTTTGTACAAAATTGCGCTTTTACACCAATCAAAATCCACATTATGTTATCCCCTTCCTACTTGAAGCTGCAGAGGTGTTGGCTTCGTTCCTCCCAATCACGTAGTGTGTCTATGCTCACGAGGATGAACTCGCTTGCCGCCTACCTGCAAATCTAAGTAGCTTGGGTATAATATCTCTGGCTAGAAATGAGGTTATTTGGATTATCTTTCATATGGAAATGGCGGTATGTCTCTTATAAAATCCGCCGCTTTACTGCTTTAGCAAGATTTTCAACATGACTGATGTTTCGGTATTACCGGTTTATCTCACTGCGGTATTAGCGATCAACCAACAATAAATACATCAATGCCCAAATCAAACTTGTAGAATGTTTTGTTTGGGCATGATGCTGGGCTTTCGATTGTTTTGTGTTGTCCTCCCATCATCGATGATGGCTGAGAGTCGTTAGCGGTAAAAATCAGTCCCTAAGAGCTTTGATTAAAACCGAGGTATCCATCCGGCCAAGTCCCTGAGCAGACAAATCACGATAACGTTGCGCCGTTGCTTCCGTCATCGGTAAAGACAAGCCATGACGCTCAGCCTCATCCAGACAAAACTGCAGATCTTTGATCATCCAATCAATAGCAAAACCAAAATCAAAGCGGTTCTCAGCCATACTGATTGCACGATTCTCCATTTGCCAAGAGCCTGCGGCGCCATTTTTTAAACAAGCGATCATGGTTGGAACATCCAAGCCTGCTTTTTCAGCTAATAACAAGCCTTCAGACAGTCCATTTAAGATGCCAGCGATGCAAATTTGATTGACCATCTTCGCACTTTGCCCTTGACCAACCTCCCCCATCCGTATTGCAGAACGACCATAAGCGGCAAAAACCGGTTGTAGCTTTTCAAATAGCGTTTGCTCTCCACCACACATAATGGTCAATTGCCCATTCTCAGCGCCAGCTTGTCCACCAGAGACCGGAGCATCCATAAAGCTTATTCCCTGCTCTTTGGCCGCTTGTGCAAGCTCTCGGGCAAGCTCAGCGGACGTCGTAGTGTGATCGACTAACATAGCATTTGGCTTCATTGCTGATAGCGCGCCATGCTGGCCAAGCGTAATGCTACGGACATCATCGTCATTACCGACACACATCAGCACGACATCAGCATCAGCGACACATTCAGCGATGGTCATTGCCGCGCGGCCAGAGAATCGCTGAGACCAAGCAATGGATTTTTGCTGATTACGGTTAAAAACACTCACCTCAAAACCCGCATTGGCTAAATGCCCAGCCATCGGATAACCCATCACACCTAAACCAAGAAAACTGACTTTCATGATAATTTCCCTATATTGAATAAGATTGACATGCTAAAAACGTAAAAAAGCCGAGACAAGCTCGGCTATTAATAATTACTCAACGTCAGCGTTATGGTAAACCTGCTGAACATCGTCACAGTCATCCAGTAAATCGAGGAATTTCTGGAATTTTTCAGCATCTTCACCCGTCACAGCGGTACGATTTTGTGGTACGAAGGTGATTTCTTCAACATCTAAGACTAAATCAGGAAAAGCATTAGCCAATGCCGTTTTTACTTTGAAAAACTCGGTGTGAGGTGCAAACACGGTAATCACATCGTTGTCTAACTCAATATCCGTCACATCGGCGTCTTCCATCATCAGCGCTTCAAGGATCGCCTCTTCGTCACTGCCTTTGAATTGAAAGACCGCTTGATGATCAAACATGTGTGCAACGACGCCTGGAGTTCCAATTTTCGCTCCAGTTTTCACAAAGCATTGACGAACGTCTTGATAAGTACGGTTACCGTTATCGGTTAAACAATCAACGATCACGCTTGCGCCGCCTGGGCCAAAACCTTCATAGCGGGCAGGTTGATAATCTTCACCGCCACCGCCTGTTGCTTTATCCAACGCTTTATCAATAACATGGCCAGGAACTTGATCTCTTTTCGCTTTAGAGATCAGGTGGCGAAGAGATAAGTTCATATCTGGATCTGTGCCACCATTTTTTGCACACATGTAAATTTCTTTACCGTACTTGGAATAAACTTTAATTTTTGCGCCTTGAGTTTTCGCCATAGAGGCTTTGCGCACTTCAAAACTTCTTCCCATCGGGATCTTCTCTCTTATTCAATTAAATACGATGGTTACAGCAATCAAGAGTGATCTTGGCTGTTTAATCATGAACGCTACGCTACGCCCATTACTCGTTTGTACTTATCTACTGACTGTTGAAACCAAGCTTTCTCTTGTTCAGAGTTCAGTTTGGCTAGCTGCTTAGTGATCGCTTCCGGTCCACATTTAGCCTGCTTGATCTGCCAAACTAAAAAAGAGGCCTGTTTATCAAGCTCTATCTTGTTTTTCTGCTCCGCATCCAGCAACGCAAGGTTAAAAGACATTAGTAAACCCACAATCAGTAAAAACGTGATGCGAAATATAGCATAGGAATTGTAAAAATTAAGAGTCAAAATCGCGCTTTGGGCTGCTTTAAGCCAAGAAATCATCAAAAATAAAGGGCGGCCTTAGCCTAATGCCAGTCAGTTAAGCTGACTGGCTTTCTTTTTATTGGGGTATTTCTTTGCCTTTGGTTTTATTGCTCTCGGATATATCCGCTCTTCTCGTTTAATGGGCAAGACATGGTGTATCGCCTCTTCCTGCAAGTGAGTAATGCGCTTAGG
>NZ_WXWK01000082.1:0-27381 GCF_009904835.1 Vibrio sp. V33_P6A3T137
GTGTTGCACTTCTTCGTAGCGCTCCACCAAAGATTCAAGCTTAACTAAAATCGACGCTTTCATAGTTTCTTCTTTAATAAATAAGGATTTACAAATTATTACAGGTCATCAAGACCCAAACTTTGCCTAATAATTGCCAGTTTTGCTGGCTCCCCTTGCTCGGCTGCCATCTGCAACGCGCGCGTTGGGGTATGGATCAATCTATTGGTGAGTTTATTACTTAATTCGACCAATAACTTTTCCGCATCGCCTCCAGCGGCTAACGCTTGTAAACTTTTACTGAGTAATTCTTCACGGATATTGTTCGCCGATTGACGATAGTCACGAATGCTGTCGACCGCCTGCAGCGAGCGCATCCAACTCATGAATTCTGCGCTTTCTTCGCTGACGATCGCTTCGGCTTGAATCGCCTCAATCTTACGTTGCTCAATATTACTCTCAACAATCGATTGTAAATCATCCACTGAATAGAGATAAGCATCGTCAAGTTCACTGACTTGTGATTCCACATCACGCGGCACGGCAATATCGACTAACAGCATCGGTTGATGACGACGCGCTTTGAGCGCGCTTTCGACCATCCCTTTACCGATGATGGGCAGCGGACTAGCGGTCGAACTAATCACAATATCCGCCTGTGCTAAATAATCTGGAATCTCATTTAAGGTAATCACTTCAGCGTCAAAATTTTGCGCTAATGCCATGGCCCGTTCGCGTGTTCGGTTAGCAACGATCATTCGTTTACAACCATGACCGTCCAAATGTTTAGCGACCAATTCGATGGTCTCTCCTGCGCCAACTAATAGCACCGTAGCCTGCGTTAACGATTCAAAAATATGTTTTGCCAGCGTACAGGCGGCATAAGCAACAGAGACCGCATGACCACCAATGTCGGTTTCAGTCCGCACACGCTTAGCAACCGAAAACGCTTTTTGAAACAACTTATCTAAGGCCGAATCGACCATGCGATTCTCTCGCGAATCCGCATACGCTTGTTTTACTTGACCCAAAATTTGTGGTTCGCCCAGTACTAATGAATCCAATCCACAAGCAACGCGCATCAGATGACGGATTGCCGCTTGCTCTTCATGGACATATAAACTGGGCTTTAAGGTTTCCAGATTGACTTGATGAAACTGAGATAACCACTCTATCAGTTTATTCTTACTTGCCACCTTAACGTCACAATACAGTTCGGTTCGGTTACAGGTTGATAAAATCACACTTCCCTTGACGTAAGGTTGGCCAGATAAATGGCGCAACGCTTCGGACAGTTTATCTGCTCCAAAGGCCACTTTTTCTCGCAACTCAACCGAAGCTGTATTGTGATTGATACCAATAACAAGCAAGGACATGTATCGAGGGTTCTCTGATAAGAAGTGGGTTGAGCGGCGAATTTTACTTGATGCACCTATTTATTGAAAGAGCGATTGGGATTTGTTTTCCCGAGTTCGTGATATCAATGGTATAGTGACGGCTCTTGTGTCCCATAAATGGATAAATAACGAGCATATGATGATATCACCGCCACGTATTTTTCTTATTATTACCTTACTCTTAGGACTGTGGGGCTGTAGCAGCATTCCCGACCCCATTAGGGACGTTGAATGGCAATCACACCAAGCTCGCTTAAAGACCATTACGCAGTTTCAACTGGTTGGGAAACTCGCCTATATTGACCCCAATCAGCGTCAATCTCTTAATTTTCAGTGGCAAATTTCACCTCAGCAAACCCAGCTCCGCCTAACGACCTTTTTAGGACAGACGGTATTAAATTTATCGATTGATCAACAAGGAGCGCAAGTCATCACCCATGATGACAACGTCTACCGCGCTGACAGTGCCGAACAATTGATTACCTCTCTGACTGGATTAACGCTCCCTATTGAGCTTTTACAAGCATGGATTGTCGGCTTACCCACTCAAGCCGATCACTTTGAATTAAATTCGAACAATACCTTGGCTAGATTACAAAAAAACCAAGGTTTTTCGCGCTGGACGGTAGATTATCATCGCTACCGCGAATATCTCTGGCAAGATAAACCCCTCCCTCTGCCAGACCGAGTATTGCTCACCCAACAGGACACCTCGATTAACCTTGTGATATCTAAATGGACACTCACGCCATGATACAACGACCAACCGTATGGCCATCGCCCGCTAAATTAAATCTGTTTTTGTACATTACCGGACAACGCGCTGATGGTTATCACGACCTGCAAACATTATTTCAATTTATCGATTATGGCGATGAACTGACGATTACCGCGAATCAGACAGGGCAAATCACACTCTCACCGCAACTGCCTGACGTCGCACTGCAAGATAATCTTATTTACCGTGCGGCTTGCGCCTTACAGCAGCAAACCGAGAGCTCATTCGGCGCAGATATTCAACTAACCAAACGCTTACCAATGGGCGGGGGGATTGGTGGAGGTTCTTCTAATGCGGCAACGGTGTTGGTCGCACTCAATTATTTATGGAGCTGTGGGTTAAGCGATGATCAACTCGCGACGATAGGTCTAAGTTTAGGGGCCGATGTTCCGGTTTTTATTCACGGCTTCTCCGCTTTTGCCGAAGGTGTTGGAGAAAAGCTCCAACCGGTACAGCCCGAAGAAAAGCATTATCTCGTGATTCGCCCAAATGTGAGTATTGCGACAAAAGTAATTTTTTCTCATCCAAAATTACCGAGAAACACAGCAAAACGTGATATTAATACTCTACTCAATGCGAACTACGAAAACGATTGCGAAAAAATTGTCCGATTGGAGTACCCAGAGGTTGATAAGCAACTTTCATGGCTGCTACAATACGCGCCGTCAAGATTGACCGGGACCGGGTCTTGCGTTTTCGCTGAATTTTCGAGCAAAAAAGAAGCGCAAGCTGTCCTTGCGAAACTCCCAGACACTGTCTCTGCGTTTGTCGCTCAAGGCCGCAACGTTTCACCACTAAAAGAGACACTGGCTGATTACCAATCAGCCGACACCCAACCTAATTAAAAACTGGACGCAACCCTGAGGTTTCCACCGTGCCTGATATGAAGCTATTTGCTGGTAACGCCACACCTGAACTAGCCCAACGTATTGCTGAACGTCTATACATCTCCCTTGGTGATGCTACTGTTTCTCGCTTCTCTGATGGAGAAGTGGCAGTGCAGATCAACGAAAATGTTCGTGGTAGCGATGTATTTATTATTCAATCAACTTGTGCACCAACCAATGACAATTTAATGGAATTGGTGGTAATGATTGACGCAATGCGCCGCGCTTCAGCAGGCCGTATTACTGCTGTCATCCCTTACTTTGGCTATGCACGCCAAGACCGTCGAGTGCGTTCTGCTCGTGTTCCAATTACGGCGAAAGTCGTTGCTGACTTTCTCTCTAACGTAGGGGTTGATCGGGTCTTAACCATTGACCTACACGCAGAGCAAATTCAAGGTTTCTTTGATGTACCGGTAGATAACATCTTCGGTACACCCGTTCTCTTGGAAGACATGAAAGCACGTAACTTAGAAGATCCTGTCGTCGTATCTCCGGATCTAGGTGGTGTGGTACGTGCTCGTGCAACAGCAAAAGCACTCGGTGATATTGATATCGCGATTGTCGATAAACGTCGTCCTCGTGCCAACGTCTCTGAAGTCATGAACTTAATCGGTGACGTTGAAGGCCGTGATTGCGTGATTGTTGACGATATGATCGATACCGGCGGAACCTTATGCAAAGCGGCTGAAGCACTTAAAGAGCGCGGAGCAAAACGTGTGTTTGCTTATGCAACCCATGCTGTCTTCTCAGGCAATGCCGCAAAAAACATCAAAAATTCTGTGCTTGACCAAGTGATCGTCACAGACTCAATCACTTTATCTAAAGAAATGGCAGCAACGGGTAAAGTTACCCAATTAACGTTATCAACCATGCTCGCCGAGGCGATCCGCCGAATCAGTAACGAAGAGTCTATCTCAGCGATGTTTAACTAAGCAGCGATAGTCTTGGATCGGTAAAATACCTCGTCAAATATGACGAGGTATTTTTGTTTCATGGCGTCGAGCATCAGCCATCTCGCCCTTTTGCATTTTTCTATGCTATCATACCGCGCTTTTTTCGTTTCCGAAGGGATCCTAGCCTTGAGTCAACCAATTAAATTACTTGTCGGTCTGGCCAACCCGGGCCCTGAATACGTCAATACTCGACATAATGCAGGAGCATGGGTCATCGAAGAACTGGCCCGAGTGCACAATACGACACTGAAAAGTGAAATAAAGTTTTTCGGATTAACCGGTCGTATATTGGTTAATGGTGAAGATCTGCGTTTACTGATCCCAACGACTTATATGAATTTATCTGGTAAAGCCGTCGCAGCCCTTGCTAAGTTTTATCAAATCAAACCGGAAGAGATCATGATCGCTCATGACGAACTGGATCTTCCCCCCGGCGTGGCTAAATTTAAACAAGGTGGCGGGCATGGTGGTCATAATGGGTTAAAAGACACCATCAGTAAATTAGGCAACAATAAAGAATTCTATCGTCTTCGTATTGGCATTGGCCATCCAGGACACAAAGACAAAGTCGCAGGCTATGTGTTAAGTAAAGCTCCTAACAAAGAGCACGAGTGCATACTAGCAGCAGTAGATGAATCTGTTCGCTGTCTCGATATTTTACTGAAAGATGGCCTAACTAAAGCGCAAAACCGCTTACATACGTTCAAAGCTGAATAAGGTTACCAAACATGGGTTTTAAATGTGGCATTGTGGGTTTACCTAACGTAGGTAAATCAACCCTTTTTAATGCACTGACTAACGCAGGTATCGAAGCGGCTAACTTCCCGTTTTGTACTATTGAACCAAACACTGGTGTGGTACCAGTGCCTGATTTGCGTCTCGACGCCTTGGCAAAAATTGTTAATCCACAACGCATACTACCAACGACAATGGAGTTTGTTGATATCGCAGGCTTAGTGGCTGGGGCATCAAAAGGTGAAGGTTTAGGTAATAAATTTTTAGCCAACATCCGCGAAACCGATGCGATTGGTCACGTTGTCCGCTGCTTTGAGAACGAAAATATTGTTCACGTCGCCGGTAAAGTATCACCTATTGAAGATATCGAAGTGATCAACCTTGAACTCGCCTTAGCCGACTTAGACAGTTGCGAACGCGCGATTCAACGTCAAACGAAACGTGCAAAAGGCGGTGATAAAGACGCTAAATTTGAGCTTAGTGTCTTAGAAAAACTGTTGCCAGTACTGACTGAAGGTGGCTCTGCACGCTCTGTCCCCTTAAGCAAAGAAGAACTTGCTGCGGTTGGATACCTTAATTTCCTCACCCTTAAGCCAACCATGTACATTGCTAATGTGAATGAAGATGGCTTTGAAAATAACCCCTATTTAGACGCGGTCCGTGCTCATGCCGCCCAAGAAAATGCCTCTGTCGTGGCCGTGTGTGCTGCTATTGAAGCCGAACTTTCTGAATTAGAAGAAGAAGAGCGTGCTGAGTTTCTTGCCGATCTGGGTATTGAAGAACCAGGCTTAAACCGAGTGATTCGTTCAGGGTATGAACTGCTTGATTTGCAAACTTACTTTACCGCAGGGGTTAAAGAGGTCCGTGCTTGGACCGTTCCGGTAGGCGCGACAGCTCCTCAAGCAGCAGGAAAAATCCACACCGATTTTGAACGTGGATTTATCCGTGCCGAAGTGATCGGTTACAATGACTTCATCCAGTACCAAGGCGAGAGTGGTGCCAAAGAAGCGGGTAAATGGCGTTTAGAAGGCAAAGATTATATTGTCAAAGATGGTGATGTCATTCATTTCCGCTTTAACGTATAAAACCTAACCACTATCGAAAGAAGCCAACACAATGTTGGCTTCTTTTTGCATCGAACTTTCATGGCTTACTTTTACATTCATCGCTAATAAACCATGATCATCTGCTTGACGTACAATGAGAAAATCACTCGGTTTGGGATAGATTTTGATCAGAAATAGCTAGCTTTGTTTAAAAAAAACTCGAACAGTTGGTTTTGAGGAATTTATTCAAAAAAACTATTGACGCTCTACAGCCATATCCGCATAATGCGCACCGTTCGCAGCGAGAAGGCAACTTCGAAACTCCGACGTAACGCTGGCTGTGAGTGATAAGCAGTTTAGCAATTGGCTACGTAGCTCAGCTGGTTAGAGCACATCACTCATAATGATGGGGTCACAGGTTCGAATCCCGTCGTAGCCACCATTTCCTAAGTGTTCTTTGAGTAGAATAGTTAGGAAATAATGCGGAAATGGCGAAATTGGTAGACGCACCAGATTTAGGTTCTGGCGCCGCAAGGTGTGAGAGTTCAAGTCTCTCTTTCCGCACCATTTATCGATAGGCTGCCCAAGGGCTACTTATCACCGTAGGTCTATCGCCAAGCGGTAAGGCAGCGGCTTTTGATGCCGCCATTCCCTGGTTCGAATCCAGGTAGACCTGCCATTATTTCTTTAGGTTTCAATACGTAAAAACTATTGGAACTGATGGCGAGAATAGATTATAGTTTCTCGCTCTAAAAAGATGGCTACGTAGCTCAGTTGGTTAGAGCACATCACTCATAATGATGGGGTCACAGGTTCGAATCCCGTCGTAGCCACCACTTATTTTACCTCTTCTTTTGAGATCAGGTACAATAACGAGATGCGGAAGTGGCGAAATTGGTAGACGCACCAGATTTAGGTTCTGGCGCCGCAAGGTGTGAGAGTTCAAGTCTCTCCTTCCGCACCATTATCTCGTTATAAAAGTAAAGTTTTGCGGAAATGGCGAAATTGGTAGACGCACCAGATTTAGGTTCTGGCGCCGCAAGGTGTGAGAGTTCAAGTCTCTCTTTCCGCACCATATTAGAGGTCAGCAGTAGATAGCTGTTAACCGATGTAGGTCTATCGCCAAGCGGTAAGGCAGCGGCTTTTGATGCCGCCATTCCCTGGTTCGAATCCAGGTAGACCTGCCAACTATTTAGTTCCATCAATACTGTGTCAGCATTGACTGAATTTGCGGTGGTGGCGAAATTGGTAGACGCGCTAGCTTCAGGTGCTAGTGTCCGTTAGGACGTGAGGGTTCAAGTCCCTCCCTCCGCACCAAGTTCAGTATTACAGGTCTATCGCCAAGCGGTAAGGCAGCGGCTTTTGATGCCGCCATTCCCTGGTTCGAATCCAGGTAGACCTGCCAATTACAACGATGATTTGAGTCAATCAAGTTATCTACAAAATTTGTGCGGAAGTGGCGAAATTGGTAGACGCACCAGATTTAGGTTCTGGCGCCGCAAGGTGTGAGAGTTCAAGTCTCTCCTTCCGCACCATTTATTGAGTTAGCATAGCCTGCTATCAACAACAGGTCTATCGCCAAGCGGTAAGGCAGCGGCTTTTGATGCCGCCATTCCCTGGTTCGAATCCAGGTAGACCTGCCAATTACAACGATGGTTTGAGTCAATCAGATTATCTACAAAATTTGTGCGGAAGTGGCGAAATTGGTAGACGCACCAGATTTAGGTTCTGGCGCCGCAAGGTGTGAGAGTTCAAGTCTCTCCTTCCGCACCATTGATTAGTCGTGGCTACGTAGCTCAGCTGGTTAGAGCACATCACTCATAATGATGGGGTCACAGGTTCGAATCCCGTCGTAGCCACCATTTATCGTTAGTTACTGTTGAACAGTTGCTTTATCGATAAGACTGTTATTAAATTAACAGCATTGCAGGTCTATCGCCAAGCGGTAAGGCAGCGGCTTTTGATGCCGCCATTCCCTGGTTCGAATCCAGGTAGACCTGCCAATTACAATGATGATTTGAGTCAATCAAGTTATCTACAAAATTTGTGCGGAAGTGGCGAAATTGGTAGACGCACCAGATTTAGGTTCTGGCGCCGCAAGGTGTGAGAGTTCAAGTCTCTCCTTCCGCACCATTTATAAAAAAACCCAGCTTATGCTGGGTTTTTTTATTATCACTTAAATCTTAATTAACCTAATAGCGCGAGTGCCGCCGTTGGTGCTTGTTTCGCTTGAGCTAAGACTGAGCTCGACGCTTGACTTAAAATCTGTGATTTAGTCAGTGCCGTAGTTTCTTTAGCAAAGTCGGTATCTTTGATCCGGCTCTTAGACGCATTAACATTTTCATTAATGTTATCCAAGTTATTAATTGCATGGCCGAATCGATTCTGGAACGCACCTAGCTCTGCACGATGACTATCAACATACTTAAGCGCCGCGTCAACAACGGCCACCGATTTTTGCGCTCCGCCAACGGTCGTTACATCAATTGTATCGATAGTGATCGCTTGACCCGTTTGCATATCCAGCTCGGTAGCTAATGCACCACTAAAAGCGACGGCGCCAGTGACATCATTATTTCCCGTAAAGACCTGTAGCTGCCCCTTCTCATTGACTGAGGCTTGTACTAAGTCAGTTTGACCATTAATGTAGGTGGCAACCTCTTCAATATCATCACCGACTTTAGCGGTAATATTAATGATTTGCTCATCGCCATTAATATCGGTCAAGGTTAAGGTTAAATCGTTACTACCATCACTAACCGTCCAATCTTTATCCGCTTCAGTCGCCGCAACGTAACTGGTTCCTCCCATCATCGCGTTATCACTACGCATGTCTTTCATGGTCAGCATCACAGCTTCACCGCTCTGAGATCCAATCTGGAACGACTTCGTTTGGAAAGTACCGTTCAATAGACGATTACCCGCAAATGAGGTGGTCTCTGCAATACGATTCAATTCATCATTAAGTGCCGTGACTTCTTCTTGGATAGCGACACGCTCAGATTTTGAGTTTGAACCATTCGCAGATTGTAAAGAAAGATCCCGCATCCGTTGCAAAATGTTGGTGGTCTCATTCATGGCGCCTTCAGCGGTTTGTGCCATGGAAATACCATCATTCGCGTTACGAACAGCAACGTCTAAACCACGACTTTGCACATTCAAACGGTTTGAGATCTGCAAACCTGCAGCATCATCTTTCGCACTATTAATTTTAAAACCTGAAGACAAACGTTCCATTGACGTTTGCTGTGCACTGGTTGCACTGTTCAGGTACCTCTGTGCCGTCATCGCTGACACGTTAGTGTTTACATTTACCGCCATAATTGGTCTCCTATTAATATTAGACGTAGCGGAACTTGCCGAACGGTTTCCGACGTCTCGGATAACCACGTAGTTCTCTCAAAGTATCTTTAATAGCGACTCAAACGACGATTCCTTTAGGGGATTTATTGAGCAAGGTGAATTAAGCGACTTAGAAAGAAGAAACTGAGGCATAAGACGCAAAACCAACCGAAAAAGACATAAATCGCTCAAGATTTAGCGGTAATGGCCGGGGGGGGGATGAGAAATGGATTGGCAGAAAAAAGAAAAGCCCCTTTTCCTTTGAGAGAACCGGGGCTATGGTTGGCAGCCATTGCCAATGTGGAGATCAAGAGAAATGAACACATTATGGCTAACCATAATGTATGGTTATTTTCCTAGTATAAACAGGCGTATCTGAGAGAGCTTATACTGTTCTAACAACCATACCTTGCCAAGGTTGCGGATTACATACTCACGTCTGAGCTTATTAATGCCGCCTCCCAGGACTACTGCAATAATGATATTGCAGAGTTTGGCAACTGTTTTGCTTGAGCAAGAATTGACGTTCCTGCTTGCTGCAATATTTGTGACTTAGTCAACTGAGTCGTCTCTTTCGCAAAGTCGGTATCTTTAATCCGGCTCTTCGAGGCTTCGACGTTCTCTTGGATGTTGGCCAAGTTATTAATACTGTGGTTGAGTCGGTTCTGTTTAGCACCTAAATCCGCGCGTTGTGAGTCAATGTATTTGAGCGCTGCATCTAAGATACCGACTGCGTTTTGCGAGCCACCAACGGTGCGCATATCAATATTTTGCACAGTCGTTTTCTCTCCAGGACCACCGGCTAAACCAAGTTCAGTCGCTAAGCCTCCAGAGATGGTTAAATCACCTTCAATGTGTGGTTCAGCAACAAAAATCTGTAGCTTACCATCTTCGTCGACTGAGGCTTTGAGCAAGTCAGTCTGACCATTGATGTAAGTTGCTAGCTCTTCAATATCGTCACCAGTTTTGGCTAAGATATCTAATGTCACTTCTTGGCCATCTTTTTTGGTGAACTCTAATTTCAAATCGTTTGCTGTCGAATCGACGCCCCAATCTTTGGTTTTGCCTTCAGTAGCAATAAAAGATTGGCCGCCCATCCGATAGTCATCGGCACGGATACTGGTTAAGCCCATGATGATCGCCTCACCGGAACTAGAACCAATTTGGAATGATGCTTCACCAAATGACCCGTTGAGCAATCGACGACCACCAAAAGAGGTCGTTTCGGCAATTCGGTTTAACTCATCTTGCAGAGCAACCGACTCTTCGTTGAGTGCTTGACGCTCGGCATCTGAGTTGGTTCCGTTGGCTGATTGTAGGGCCAAATCACGCATACGTTGCAGAATGCTGGTTGACTCATTCATTGCTCCTTCAGCGGTCTGAGCAATCGAAATACCATCGTTAGCATTACGCATTGCCACATCAAGACCACGAGACTGAGCGATCAATCGGTTTGAAATTTGCAAACCTGCCGCATCATCTTTGGCACTGTTAATACGGTTACCAGAAGAAAGACGCTCCATCGAGGTATTTAAATCGTTGGACGACTTGGTCAAGTAACGCTGAGCGGTCATTGCCGACACGTTGGTATTTACATTAATGGTCATATTTTGCTCTCCTATCGAGTCCGCAAGTCTTTTGCGAAGCGGTCAGCTTTACTCTCTTGGAAGCACTGACCGTAAATCACTTGCCAAATACACCCTAAGGTATATTTAAGATCGGGTGGTATTCACTCTGTTTAAATTAATCCAATAAACATGCCAACTTTTCAAACGAACTCAATGAAAATTTTAAACCTTTATAATCAATAAGTTAATTTCAATTATTTACAAAACTCTCTTTCGTTCAGCACTGATAACATACTGTTGCCGCTTTTTTTTGCCGCTCCGCCTGCTGTCGACTGGCAAAGGAAAGCCGACCGAAGACAAGATGAGATTTAAAGCAAAAAAACACCTCTCTTTTCGCACTGATGGCATAGCACATAAGGCACAAAGATAGGATTTATTAACCTTTCGAGGTTAAGCGTTGTTCGAGAGAAACGAGTTCTTGTCCCGAACTCAAACAACGACTTAATGATGCTGAGCAAGCGATTCTCACTAACCTCTAAAGGTAATTAAATAGGGTTAAATCTTTCGCTTTGCCAAACGCCAATTGAGAGGCTTGCAGCGCTCTCGAGTTTTCATTAAATTCAATCACTGCTTGCGAGTAATCGAGATCTTCAAACTGACTCTTAGAGCGAGCCAGACTGATTTTAAAATCTTCATGCTGATCTTCTTGTAGATCTAAGGTGCTCAATCGAGCACCGACATCCGAACGAACTTGGTTTAAATGAATAAAGGCAGTGTGTAATTCTTCGGTGATTTGATGAAGCTTGCCAGTGGTTGAAGCATCGGAAACAGAACCTTTCGAGTACTCAATGGCTTTTTTAAAACTATCAAATACTGTAAATGCTTTACGTGGATTCAGAGTGATGCTGTCTCCGGCTGTGATACTGCCTTTGATATTAATAGTGAGACCTTGATATTGAACCCCTGTTCTTGGATCAAAGTCATTAACCTCGACAACCTCACCATCACGCTCTAACTGATAAGCAAAGCCGCCATTGAGCATATCCACAAACGTTACCGTATAGCTGGCATTATCACCGTCATCACTGTTCGTTGCCCGCTCAAGCAATAATTCCGATCCTTCTTGTAATGCATACTCAGGTTCAAAATCACCAAATGGATTATTAATATCCATAAACATTTGGTTGCCTGGGGTATTGAAGGGCATTTCTAAATTATTGGAGATACGCATTTTTCGCTGATAATCATCACCGTAATAGGTCACGTTACCTTGATTATCTCGAAAAAAAGGTTGGTTCTTCGGCCGAGTTCCCGCAAAAATAAAATTACCCGTTTCATCTTGTACATTGGCAAGATTCAAAAAGTTATTAGCAATTTCTTGAATTTGCCGCGCCTGAGTTTCACGATCTTCGGGAGATAATGAACCGTTGATCATTTCCATGACCATACGCTTGGCTTTATCGGTAAACTCTTCGGCATTAGAAATGATCACTTCTTGGTGCTCAAGACGATTACGAACCAGTACAATGGCATCTAAGTATTGGCGCAACTGCTCTTCTTGTTGTGTTACATTTTGAATGTAATGCGTCGCGAGTGGGTTATCTCCGGCAGACAAAAGCTTTTTTCCCGAAGCTAATTGCGCTTGGTTGTGATGAACTTTATTTTCTTGGCGACGTAAATCGTTTTGCACCGACTGATAGTTATGGAAGCTAGAAATTCGATTTAACATTTACTTGTCCCCCTACCTGAGCTGCAAAATGGTATTAAACGTGTCATTTGCAGCCTGCATGATGCGCGATGAGGCCATATAAGCATGCTGAAACTTCATCATATTGGCTGCTTCTTCATCCAAGTTAACCCCAGACACTGAACCAATACGCGATTCCGCCGCCTCTTTTTCTAAACGAGCCACATCGGCTAAGCGAGTCGAAGTCGAGAGTTTTAAACCGAAATCGGTATTCAAGTTATGATACAAACCGATAATGGTTGACTCATTATCATTCATTTTTTTGGTCGTTTGCAGATGAATCATCTTGCGTAAATTACCGTTATCACCTTCCGCCGGATTTAAATTGGCGGTAAATTTATCATTCTCAATCGCCCCTCGAGTCAGGGTAAAGACGGTCGGTTGACCACTCGCTTGTTGAGCAGGGATAACTATCGGTAACTTTGATTGGTCGTCATTAAATAAATAAGGTTGCGTTGCGAGCAACTGGCCATTTTTGTCCACCACACGAATTTGCATCTCATGATCGCCAGCACCTGTATTAGGGACAAGATAAGCTTCAAACTCTTTGATATCACCAACTTGGTCAATTTGAAATTGGGCACGCCCTTGAGCAAAAGAAGTCGAGGCTTGATAGCTTTGGGCGGCAATCTTTGTCGGATCATTGGTTGCCATCTGAATCTGAGCGGCGCCATCACGGGTTGGGCGAACGATGACTCGCTCACCAATTTCTGGTGGAGTATTGACCTGAATACGCAAGCCATCTAAATAAAGATTACCTTGATTAAGTGCGAGGATCTGTTGCTTGCCATCTGGTAACGTCGCCACATAATGACTGCCTGTATAAGACAGAGCAAACTCGCCACCTTTTAACTGACTAAGATCATCGATGTACACTCGAATATCAGCATTCGAATCACTGGCTGTGGCAATACGTGAACGAGCATTGACTTCAGAGTTAACATCGGAAAAAAGCAGCCCACCAACATTACCACGCAGATCTAAACCTTGGCTTTGTAACTCGTTGACCTGATGAGCAAAAGAAATTGATAAACGACCGATTTCATCCAGTAATCCAGGAATATGTTGATCACGCATTTCAAATAGCGCAGCCATCTTTCCGCCGATCTCTTTTTCAGAAATAGACTTTAATGTATTTCCTTCAACGACTGCCAAGCGACGCTGTTTGACATCTGGATAACCGTCAATCATTTTTAATTGACTCGCTTCCGTTCCCGAGACAAGGGTATGTCCGCTACCAATATGAATATTAAAACCTTCAGCACTGGTACGGGGTGTTACCGTTACTTTGGTATATTGGGAAAGTTCAGCGACTAATTTTTCATGCTCATCCATCAAATCATTATGTGGACCAGGCACACGCATCATTAGCCGCTGTAAATCACGTATTTCTAACGCTAACTGGTTGATTCGCTCTATACCAACGTCGAGTCCTTTATTAGTGATATCAAACTGACGTCGCACGGTTTCATGAAAATCATTCAAATTTTGAGTAACAAGATTCGCTTTTTCGAGCACAACTTTGCGCACTCCGACATCATTGGGGGTGTCGGCTAAACTTTTTACTGAATCAAACCATTCGTTAAGATTTTCGGGGATTTTCTTAGAAGCAACAGAAGAGAGTAACTTAGAGAGCATATCTAAGTTTTCTTCGGTATCGCTATTAAAAGCGTGGTTGGTTGTGGCAAGATTCAGCTCTTTAACGGCAAACTGATCCCAAGAGCGGCGAACATTTTCCACATGTACGCCCATCCCATAGGTTTGACCACCGAGTTGGCGAGGTGCATTGGTCCCTTGGATCACAGACTGACGGCTGTAACCCTCGGTATTAACATTCGCAATGTTATGACCCGTGGTATTGAGTTGTCTCTGAGCCGTTAATACGCTCTGCGCACCAAGATTCAGAAGATCAGACGCCATACTTGCCCCCAAAAAACCGATTAACGCCAGTCGTTACTGACCCCATTACTACTTATAAAAGCAATAACTATGCCAATGAATGAGGTTAGTTAACTAGAGGAAATATAAAAGATAAAACTGAAGCGCTAGAAGAAACTGGTTGCGAGGCCAACCAGCCAAAGCCTATTTCTATATTCAATAAGGTACGAAATGAAAGGATGTTTATTGCGCTAAGTGAATGATCGCCAAGTCAGAAAAAATCCAATATACCCAAACGACTTGGAATTACAGGTAGGCAGCAAGTGAGTGAATCCCCATGAGCATTAGCTGTTATCCATTTGATCGATCTGCGCTTTTACTCGCAATACTTTATCTGCATAATGAGGATCGGTCGCATAGCCAGCTTGATGAATACCATGAATAAACGCTTCACTACTTCCACCATGCTCTAAGGCGGTGCTGTAGCGAGGATTATTTTCTAAAAAGCGTAAATAATCATCAAAACTGTCTTGGAAGCTTGGATAAGCGCGAAAAGCGGCTTTTTCCATAACCGGAGTTTGATCGTAATATTCTAAGGTTTGAGTGGCAACACGCTGCCCCTGCCAACTTCTATCAGCTTTAATATTAAATAAATTATTACTGCTTCCACGGGCATTACTGACCATTTTTTGTCCCCAACCGGTTTCTAAAGCAGCTTGAGCAAGCAGTAAAGAAGCATCAATACCTAACGCTTGTGCCGCTTTATCGGCGTAAGGTTTGAGTGATGTGACAAAAGATTGTGGTGAATCAAAACGGTATTCATGAGCCGGTGATGAAGATGCCGCCACTACGCTATTATTGGGCCGCTCAGCCGCCACCGATCGCGCTTGTTGGACGCGATTCATCGCCTCTTGGAAACGGTCGTTATCTTGATCGGTAGGTGCGACATTATCTGCCGCCGTCAGCTGTGCAACAATCATATCGGCCAAGCCTAACGAACCTGAGGCGCTTAACTGACTGACCATTTGCTCGTCTTGCATTTGTCGATAAAAATCTTCGTTATTACTGCTGAATAAATCCGATTTAAACGCTGAGTTCGCATCGCGCATCGACTTTAACATCATGGTGGTAAAAATAGCCTCAAACTGTCTTGCAGCAGCAGTCAGTGCCTCTTTTTCAGCGCCAGCATCACCATTGAGTGCTTGTTGACGTAATTTATCTAGGCTGGCGATATCATGAATAAAGCCGATATCATTGGGGTTATTCACCATCACGAACTCCTTAGATAATAATTAACTGACCTTGAATGGCACCAGCTTGTTTTAATGCTTGTAAAATTGCCATTAAATCTGACGGAGCAGCCCCGACTTCATTCACAGCCCGGACCAATTCATCTAAAGTCGTTCCGGTTTCTAACTTAAACATTTTTCCTTGCTGCTCAACGACTTCAATATCTGTATCGGGAATGATCGCCGTCTCTCCTCCAGCAAAAGGATTGGGTTGATCAACGCCCCAGTTTTCTTTGATCGCCACCGTCATACCGCCGTGAGTCACAGCGGCGGGTCTTAAACGTACATGCTGACCAATCACAATCGTTCCGGTTCGTGAATTGACGATAATCTTTGCCGCCATATCCGCAGGTTCAAACTCAAGGTTTTCTACGGCAGAAAGAAAAGCCACTCTTTGCGAGACTTCTCGAGGTGCACGAACGCGTACTGAAGTTGCATCAATGGCTGAGGCCATATCTGGGCCTAAAAATTGGTTCACGGTATCGGCCATTCGTTGTGCCGTCGTAAAATCCGATTGGAAAAGATTAAAAGTGATAAAATCACCACGACCAAAAGGCGTTGGAATTTCTCGCTCGACTATCGCCCCATTAGAAATCATACCAACCGTTGGGTTGTTGCCAACCAAACTTGACCCATCCGCTCCAGTCGCACTAAATCCACTGACCACTAAATTGCCTTGAGCCACAGCATACACTTGGCCATCCAGTCCTTTTAAGAAAGTTTGTGTCAATGTACCACCACGTAAACTGCTCGCTGAGCCTATCGACGATACGGTGACATCAATTGTCTGTCCTTGCTTCGTAAACGGAGGCAGTTCCGCCGTCAACATGACTGCGGCAACGTTTTTGGTATTGGTTCGTGTACCAGGCGGCAATTGAATACCAAAGTTTTGCAGCATGGCGCGAAAACTTTGATCAGTAAACGGGTTTGATTCTCCTGTACCGGGTAACCCCGTCACTAAACCATACCCGACTAATTGGTTACTACGCACACCGGCTACTTGTGCAACATCTTTAATTCGCGTCGCATGAGCACTGCTTGCCATGAACACCATTAAGAGCAATAAAATTTTTTTCATCATCGTTAACCTTCTCTCAATGTGGATACGCATCGCCATGTGATCATTTTATCGTGTCAAAAAATCGACTTATATTGACATACTATAAAGAGACATTAAAAAATCGTGCCAAGAATCCAGGCTCTTGCATATCTTGATTCGATCCGGTACTGGAGTATTGAATTCGAGTATTAGAGATACGATTAGACGCTATCGTATTGTCGTAACCAATATCATCTGGACGCACGGTGCCACTTAAACGAATGTATTCATCACCCGTGTTGAGCATTAACCACTTTTCGCCTCGAACCACTAAATTGCCGTTAGATAAAACATCAATGACTTCAACGGTAATCGAACCTTGTAAATTATTATTTTGGTTTGCTTGCGCACTACCCGAAAATTGATTGTTATTTTTCAAAGCGTAAGAGAAGTTGTAATCACCAATGGTCAGCTCCTGACCACCAACACTGAGTGGGTCCATCGATGCGTCATTATTTTTAGTTAATTTAGCATCCGCGCTTTTGGTTGCCTTGGTGTTTTCATTCAACGTCACAGTAATAATGTCGCCAATCCCTCGCGGCTTAGCATCACTGTATAAACTCACTGCTCGAGCGAGATTAAACAATGAACCGGTCTCAGCAGCATAATGCTCAGGCTTGGCTTTCGGATGAATAGGAGCCCAAGCAGGGTCGCCAGCAACAGGGTCATTTCGATTACGTAAGGTATCGAGTAACCCAGAACTACCGTCAGACGATCGATCCCCCTCAACCGCATCCACTACCGTTGTACCTTGCACCACATCTGCCGTTTCAAGTGGTGCTGGTAATAAACTGCATCCTGAAAGTAATGTCACGAAGGCTAAACTGAGTAAACGTTTCATCATCATAGTCTCTTAGTCAGTGATTAGAGTTGTTGATTAACAAAACTCATCATTTGATCCACAGAAGAGATCACTTTAGAGTTCATCTCATAGACTCGCTGTGCTTCAATCATATTAACCAGCTCTTCAGTCACATTAACGTTAGAGCTTTCCAACATGGATTGACGGATATTGCCAAGCCCATCTAAACCAGGAACGCCTTCTTGTGGATCGCCACTGGCACCCGTCGGTAAATATAGGTTTTGCCCAACAGGTTCTAAACCACCTGGGTTAATGAAATCCACGATGGTGATTTGTCCTAAGACTTGGTTCTCTTGCTGACCACGTAAACGCACCGAAACTTCACCGTCATTGCCCACAGTGATCGAGATAGCATCTTCTGGAACAACGATTTCTGGTTGTACTAAATAACCAGCTCCAGAAGTCACGATCGCGCCTTCCGCATTCAACGTAAATTGACCGTTACGGCTATAGCCGATATTGCCATCCGGCATGAGGATCTGGAAAAAACCATCGCCTTCAATCATCATATCTAGGCTATTATTGGTGGTCTGGACATTACCGTTAGTGTGAACCTTCTGCGTTGCCACAACCTTCGCCCCAGCCCCTAGCATTAATCCGCTCGGTAACTCGGTATTTTGTGAAGACTGACCGCCAGGCTGATTAATATTTTGGTAAAACAAATCCTCAAATACCGCTCGGCTCTTTTTAAACCCCACCGTTGAGGCGTTAGCTAAGTTGTTTGAGATGGTGGCAATATTGGTCTGCTGGGCATCTAAACCCGTTTTACTTATCCATAATGCAGGTTGCATACTAAATTCCTCTCACTTAGCTCATACGCAGTAAAGAGTCAGACGCTTTGTCCATCTCTTCTGCCGTGCTCATCATTTTGACTTGCATTTCAAACTGACGCTGTAAATCAATCAGATTGGTCATCTCTCCCACTGCATTGACGTTGCTGCCCTCAAGAGCGCCAGTCAACACTTTCACTGTGGCATCGGCTACGTATTCTGCATTAGGATCTTTGGCTCGAAATAAGCCATTAATATCTTTAAATAGAGAACGATTATCAGGCTTGACCAATTTAATACGATCAACGATTTCCATCGCGTCTGCGGGCGCTCCCTGTGGGCGAACCGAGATAGTGCCGTCATTACCTATCTCTACTTTATTCAATGGGATTGGCAAAGTAATCGGCGCACCCAATTCACCTAACACTAAATGACCATTACCATTAAGTAATAAGCCATTTTGATCAATGCGTAGATTACCGCTGCGCGTTAAACCTTCATTACCAGTTTTATCTAATACTGAAATCCAGCCATCACCTTGAATGGTAATATCGAGTTCTCGTCCTGTGGTGATCACGCTGCCTTGGTCAAAGCGGTGCCCAGGGCGCTCTGTCATGCTAAATACGCGACTAGGTAGCCCTTCACCATACGCTTGCATTGAACGAGCTTGTTCTAAATCAGCTCGAAAGCCCGTAGTACTGACGTTGGCAAGGTTATTGGCTCTTAGCTGCATCGCCTGCATATTTTGTTTAGCGCCACTCATGGCAAGGAACAGTGCGCGATCCATCAGACGTTCTCCACAATCATTAATTAATCATAAACAAGCAATTGGCGTGCCATTATTTTTAAATTTATTAATCAGTAACTTAAGCAAGATAAAATGACAACTACGCAATGAAAAGCGGCAATTTAACGGCAAGAGAAGACAGAGGATGCCATGTGGCATGCCGTTCTACCTAAAGAACGAGTTAAGGTCGAACGAAGAGAAAAGACGAAGAAAGAAGTACATGCCTAAGTAGACAACGCAACTTAGGCATGTTGAATCGAATAAATCTAGAATTAACGGATTTGTAAAATCGTTTGTTGTAATCCAGTATGCACTTCTAAAGCCCGCGAGTTAGCCTGGAAGTTACGCTGTGCAGAAATAAGATCCACCAGCTCTTGAGTCATATCAATGTTTGACTGCTCAAGCACACCATTACTGATCGTACCAAATGAGCCTTTGCTTGATTCACCCCAAATTTTAACGCCAGATTGCTGAGTAGAATCCCATTGCGTGCCACCTTTTTTATCCAAACCTTGCTCATTAGCCACTCGAACCATAGCGACTCGACCTAAGGTCACATTTTGTCCATTTGAATAGGTGGCCAGTACACTACCGTACTCATCAAAATCGATTTTGGTCAAAAAGCCCGTGGTCGCACCATCTTGATCAAACTTCGTTAATTCAAATGGCGCAGCAAATTGTGTAGCCCCGTTGAGGTTAAAGGCTAAAGTCTGTGAACCATCCGCTCCATTTAGATCAATTGGGTTATCACCCTCCCCAAATGCAGCAGAAACAATCGGGTTACCGTTATTGATGCTAGCTAACGTTCCGTCATTATTAAAGCGTAACGTATGGCCCACATGACCATTTGGAGAAACCGCATCTCCGCCAGCGATATTGAGTGGTTTTTCACCAGTTTTATCGGTAACGGTGTAGTAGGTATTCCACTTATTATTTTCATTTTGATCTTTTAAATAATAGGTGGTGAGCTTATAAGGTTGCCCCATTGAGTCATAAATGGTCGACGACGTGGTGCGGTTATAAGTATCAGGATCGGTAATATCAAATAGCGCAGGATCTTTTAAATCACCGTTCGCAGGTAAGTTAGCCGAGAGTTCGATATTGCCGGTTTGCTTTGGTTTACCAAACTGAGCCGGAATATTGATCGGCTTAGGCTCATACGATAAAACCTCTCCATTATCAGGGTTCACTTCATAACCTAATAAGTATTGATCGTTTGAGGTGACCATATAGTTATTTTTATCGAGGTGAAATGCACCGTTACGAGTCAATTCATTTTGCTGAGGGATTAAGCGATCTTTAGCAACTGCAAAATATCCGGTACCGGCAATACGCAAATCCATCGGGTTATTGGTATAAATACTCGACCCTTCATGAAATTGTTGCGCAACCTTACTCGCCTGAACACCTTGGCCTGGTGTAGTTTTTGAATTGGTAAATAGCGACGTTGAATACACATCACCAAACTCCGCCCGCGACTCTTTAAAGCCGTAGGTGTTCGCGTTGGCAATATTATTACTGGTGGTATTCAAATCTAATTGAGCAGCAGAAAGACCGCTTAACGATATATATGACATAACAAATTCTCCTGTTTGGCGAGCATAATTATGCTTTGCCAACTCCTAGTACTTCAGCAAGTCGCACCGGTGATTCAAAACCAGCAAGATTGAGCAGTACATTACCGTCGCCTTTACCGAGTAGAACACTATTGACATTTGCGTAGGTTGATACGCCAAATTCGGCATTTTCACCACCGAGCAAACCGGATGCTCTGACTCTATATCGACCTTCAGGTAATGGATTTCCATTTTCATCATTACCATCCCATTCGATACGATTATCACCGCCAGGTTTTGCACCAACATCAAAAGTACGTACTAATTGGCCAGCTTCATTTTCAATGCGAATGAATAAGTTTTGTACTGCTTGAGGCAATTTGACCATTGCCGCCATGCCGCCAACATCCGACTTCATTCCAGCAGAACCGGGAACCAGAACATCTCGTCCTACTAGCGACGAAGCCTGTAGCGCCTGATTAGAAGTCATTGCCGAGTTTAAACTTTCAAATTGACCGTTCATTTTGCCAATGCCATCAACGGTGGCAAAAGAGGCCATTTGAGCAATCATTTGATCGTTACTAACGGGTTTAAACGGATCTTGTTGTGCCAACTGTTTGGTCAATAACGAGAGAAAATCCTCTTGTTTCAACTCTTGTTGCCCAGTCGTCTCCGTGGGCTTTTTCTGCTCTTGCAGCGCTTTCAGTTGGTCGATATAGGACAAGCCGCTTTGACCAAGGTTATTAATGCCAGCCATTTGCTACCTCCTACCCTTATTGACCCATCTGCAGCGTACGCAGCAGCATCTGTTTACTTGCATCGGCCACTTGAACGTTTGTTTGATAAGAACGTGAAGCAGAAATCATATTGGCCATTTCTTCCATAACATTA
Organism: Vibrio sp. V33_P6A3T137; assembly: GCF_009904835.1. NCBI lineage: Bacteria > Pseudomonadati > Pseudomonadota > Gammaproteobacteria > Vibrionales > Vibrionaceae > Vibrio > Vibrio sp. V33_P6A3T137. Next base: position 21,565 of record NZ_WXWK01000082.1, read on the forward strand.
ACATTGGGCTTATAAATAAAGCCTTCATCGTTGGCCAAAGGATGATCGGGATTGTATTCCGCATTTAGCGGTTTATTACTTTCGACAATCCCTAACACTTTTACCGGAACATTCGGGTCACGATGATAACGGGCTTTATTTAACTCTGCACCGAACACCGCGTGACGGGCTTTATACGTTTCTTTCGCCGAACTACTAACACTGTCTGCGTTCGCTAAGTTACTGGATGTCGTATTTAGACGAACAGATTCAGCACTCATTGCAGAACCAGTCACATTGAATACATTAAATAAGCTCATCTAATTAATCCCCTTTAATCGCTTTTGATAGGTTCTTAAACTTACTGCCTAAGAACTCTAGAGAAGCTTGGTGGCGCAGTTGATTTTCCATAAAGAGGTTACGCTCTAAATCAACATCGACCGTATTGCCATCTCCGGTATCCGGTTGAGTCGGAATGCGGTAAAGCATTTCCCCTGTCACCGTTTTTGAGGCAGGAATATGCCGACCGTCCGTACGGCTAAGACTAATGCTTGCCCCTGAATTTGCCGCCTTTAATGCTCGATCAAAGTCCATTCCTTTTGCTTTAAAGCCCGGAGTGTTCGATTGTGCAATATTGGTCGCAATCACTTCTGCATTGCGTGCACGAACACCAACCGTATGTTGATGGATACCGAGTGCTTTATCAAAAGAAATAGTCATGTTTTGCCTCTTTGCTAAGAACCGACCGTTACTTGATTTAAAAAGCAAATTACGTACCAAGTTTTAGATGCTTTAGGAAATTAGTGGTTCATTACACGCTGGGGTACTTTAGTCTGTCTTACTATCATAGAACATGTTGCTAAAAGAAAAGGCCAACGATACGACTTTAGATTAAAGCAAGAATTTAGCCATATTGAGCTTAATGATAAACAAAACCCGGCATACCGCCGGGTTTACGAAGATCACTCTGTTGTGTTTATTTTAGTTTATAAATAATACCGGGATTACAGCGAACCATATCAAAACGATCCGTCAGCCCAGTCAATGACTCTGAAGCTCCGAGCAATAAATAGCCGCCAGGATTTAAACTACTCGCCATCTGATTAAGTACTTTTGATTTCATATCCGGTGCAAAGTAGATCAGTACATTACGACAAAAAATAATATCGAACTTGCCCAAAAGGGCGTAACTTTCCATTAGGTTTTGAGGCCGAAAGTTAACCAATTTTTTTACGTTATCTTTGACTCGCATTCGACCATCACCGTTCTCTTCAAAGAAAGCTCGACGACGCTCTGGCGATAATCCTCTGCCGAGTGCTAGATTATCGTAAATACCCAATCGACACATATCTAGCATGCTGCTGGAAATATCGGTCGCCGTGATCGCCACACTCGGAAGCATACCTGGGCGCTTTTGCTGAACCTCTAAGACTGTCATCGCCATCGAGTAAGGCTCTTGACCTGAAGAGCTCGCCGCAGACCAGATTTTAATCGGTCTTTTGCTTTTCGCAACTTCAGGCAATAAACGCTCAGCCAATACCGTGAAAGGGTATGAATCTCGAAACCACAAGGTTTCGTTCGTGGTCATTGCATCGACCGCAGCGACTCGCAATTCACGATTTCTGCCCGTCACGACATCGCGCAACAGATCAGACAATGAGCTGAGCTTAAACTTATTGACCAGTGGACTAAGACGACTTCTCACTAGGTATTGTTTACTGTCGCCCAGCACGATACCGCACTGAGACTCTAAAAACCGACAAAAATCGCGATACTCTTGATCGCTGATAGTAATAGCAGTCATGTAGTTCTCTTTATTCTACTAGCGCAGCTTTCACCGCGTTGCCAAGCTCATCGGGATTGAATTTAGCGATGAAAGAGTTGGCACCGACCCTTTCAACCATTGCTTGGTTAAATACCCCACTCAGTGACGAATGGAGAATAACATATAAGTTTTTTAATTCATTATGACGTCGAATCTCTGCAGTTAAGGTATAGCCGTCCATCTCAGGCATTTCAATATCCGAAATCACTAAACAGATTTGCTCATAGATACTGCCTTCTTTAGCCATACTTAATAGCTTTTCATAAGCATCTTTGCCGTCTTTGGTGAGAATACACTCAAAACCAATTGACTCAATCGCTCTTTGCACCTGTTTGCGTGCCACACTTGAGTCATCAGCAATAAGAATTCGGCGTACAATCGGTTTTTCTTGCTCAGCATGAGCAATATCTTCCCCAATCGATGCATTCATAATTTCGTTGACCGGGGCGATTTCAGCGAGGATTTTTTCTACATCAAGAATTTCAACCAACTCATTATCGATATTGGTGACGGCTGTGAGGTAATTGCCTTTACCTGCCGCTTCAGGTGGTGGCAATATCGCTTCCCAACGCATATTGATGATTCGCTCAACGGAGCTAACTAAAAAAGCTTGAATCGAACGGTTAAACTCGGCGATAACTACAAAGCTTTTATCAATATCAACCGTTGGACGGCCCCCAACGGCTAAGCTAAGATCGATCACAGAGACCGTTTGGCCACGGATATGAGCAACACCTTTAACTAAGCGATGTAAGTTTGGCATGGCAGTGAGCTTCGGGCATTGCAGAACCTCTTTAACCTTAAATACGTTAATACCATAACGTTGACGCCCGTTAAGACGGAAAGTCAATAATTCTAGTCGGTTTTGACCAACAAGTTGCGTACGCTGATTCACAGAATCAAGAATACCCGTCATAAGCTCATCTCCATCTCAAACTTTTATAGGAAAAAAGTGGTAGTCTAAATCAGGCTATGAAGAAATCAGAGAAACGAACTATGAATTCGAAGACCCGTTTATTTTCCCATTCCCCAACTAAGTGTAGAGGGTTCTACCACTTTTTTTATAACTCTATCGGCTTTTTATTATTTTTCTTTAGTCTCTCGGTTTTTTCTACAACGCCAGAGCAAATCGAACAGATTCAGCGAGCAGCCGAAAGTCATGTCATCAACACCGTCGATAAGCCGATAGGCGGTGAACTGGTCGTCAATGCGGCCAACATTGATCCTCGGATCTTTGCTACCGATTGTCCTAATGAGCTACAGACATCGTCCTCATCTCATAGCGGCTCTGCTAGTAATATCACTGTATTGGTTGAATGCCCAGCAGATAACTGGCGAATTTATGTTCCCGTGAGGCTGACGATGACCGTTCCTATGGTGACGGCTCTTAATGCTTTATCCAGAGGACAAACGATTACGCAAAATGATATTACTCTTAGTATGGTAGATCTGCTTCGCTTTCGACGGCAAGGTTTTTCCTCACAAGATATGGTAATTGGAGCAAAAACGAAAAGAAACTTACAATTGGGTGACGTGATCAATCGTAATGATATTTGTGTCGTTTGTCGAAATGAAAGCGTGTTGATCAGAGCCGTTAGTAACGGGATGAATATCACAACTAGAGGCACCGCTCTCTCTGATGGTAACCTAGGAGAGCAGATAAAAGTGAAAAATGATCGTTCAAACCGTATAATAGATGCACAAGTGAGCGGAATGGGGGAAGTTACCGTACAATTTTAATCCCTTTACGATCATTTTTTTATCGATGAGTAAACAAAGCACTAAAGTTTTCTCTCTCTCCGTCGATATGACGGTACCTATAGATCAATTTTAAAGGCTCGTTTATGGCAGGTATTGATAACATACGCTCAGGTCAATCGTTGGTTACAACGAATCGTTCACCTGCTCGTTCAGACACAAATACAGCAGCATCATCAACATCGAGTGCCGCTCGCTCACAATCATCTCAACAAGATGCGGTATCACTCAGTACCCAAGGCAAAGCCATTGGTGAAATGCACAGTGAGATGGCCGCAACACCCAGCTTTGATACGGCAAAAGTAGCGGCAATAAAAGAAGCCATAGCGAATGGTTCCTATGTCGTTGATGCTGAAAAGCTAGCAGATAATATGATTAAGTTTGAGAAAGAGTTGGGTGGTTTTTAACCATCAACCGACTTTCCAATCAAACCCGTTCGTTAAGGTGGTTGATTTATGGCAGCATTAAACGATTTAGTTGCATTCCAATTGAAAAATGCCCAAGAGCTTTCAGTGGTATTGGAACAAGAAAAAATAGCCATTACCAGCCGTGTTTCTACTGATATAGAATCAACAGCGAAACAAAAGATAGCCTTAATCAATCGATTACAGCAAACCGATCAACGTATCGCGAGTCATCCCCATCTTAATCAGCTCACGGAAGATGAATATTTACATAGTACAATGACTCAAATTCGTTCGATTATTCACGATTGTCAGCAAGCCAACCTAGTGAATGGTGAAGCACTGGCAAGAGCACAAGTCAGTTTTAATAAGCTAAATAATTTGATGCAGCAAAGTCACGGCAAAATCGGCATGACTTATAATGCGACAGGTCAAACTCATACCGTTTCTACCTTAGGCACCAACCTTAAAGCTTGATGATCCCCGTGCCGTTTTTACCTACCATTTTTTACTCGCCACTATTCTAAAGTCACTGATAGCTTGCCAACTCAAACCCGCAGCATAAAAAAAGCGGCCACAGTATTTGCAGCCACTTTCGTATATTCTGGAGAAAGAAAAGAGTTAAAATAAGGTTTGTTGACGTTTTTCTGGGACCTGTTGAACTTCGCCATAACTGCGTAATCGATCCATTTTACGGATATCTAACCGCAGTTCAGTTACATAGCTATCGCCAACTTTATAACTGCGAACAACCTCAGCCCCCCGAATCACACCATCTACAGCGCCGGAAGTGAGCTCAGTACCTAAACGTTGATCATGCAAATCAGCACGGCCACTGACCCGCATACCATAAACTTGTTCTGCTAATTCACGGTAAGCATCTATTTTAGAAGCACGCATTGCTCGCACTTGCTTTTCCTCATCATCACGGCCTCGTTGCTCACTGATGCTGGCATAACCGACTGCCGTCAACCAATCATCTTCACGCATCGCCTGCAATGGCTGGCAACCGCTGAGCAATATGACGATGGTCAGAAAAAAAAGTAATGGTGATCTCATCATATTCTCCTAAGGGCGCAAGATAACACTGTATGGACGAGTCATTGTCGGATCAGAACGAATAAGTACACCGTCTTGCGTACGAATGGTATTCAAAGTATCTAAGTCACGTCCAATGCGATCAGCCGGCAAGAAACCTTGGGCAGTCGCAACCACGATTCTCGATTGCATACCAACCACTCGAGCATTAACCAATACCCCCCCTTCTTGACGGAGCATAGTACCCGTTAATACGTATTGAATTTCTTGCTCTTGAGCCAAATCTTTCCAGTCTCGACTAAAAGCAAAGTCACCTTGACGAGTGACTTGAATTGTCCCTGTGGTTTTAAAATCTACTACTTTAAAGCCGCGACGCTGGAACTGATGAATTAATCCTTCAGATACAGAGTTACCTAACCAATTGGTGGTATCCATATCTTGTAGATCCACAAACGAAGTCACCGCGATCGGGGTACGAGCCGTCACACTGGTATTGGACTGAACGAGATCTTCTGTCAAACTATCAATAAAGAAATCCAACGTATGGCGCGGACTTTCAATCAACATAAATTGTGAGCCAGAATACGGCTCTTTACCATTATAAATTGGCGCATAAGCACACGCCGTCAAAAAGACTACCGGTACTAAACCAAGCCATTTTTTCATTTTCTTCATCTCCAGATATACTAAGGCTATCGTCCCGTTCACCCGTTTTGACAAAACTGGAACGCTCTTTGCTTTTCTCAATCTGTCTTTGATTCAGAATTGCGCACCTACATCAGCTAACACTTACTAAGCAAGATTTATACCCAA